>CAMYLW010000126.1 GCA_947259475.1 Thermodesulfobacteriota bacterium | reverse complement strand
CGACCGGTTGCGAGCGGCAGAAGAAACAGGTGAATTGGCGGCGCGAATGGCAATGTCAGGGCCTGTTTCCACGTCACCCGCAGAGAAGATGCCAGGGACATTTGTCTGGAAAGTTTCTTGTTCCACAGCAAAGGTGTTCCAGCGAGTAATTTCAAGCTCGCTGTCATCCGGTACAAATTTGATATCAGGCCTCTGGCCAATAGCAGCGATCAGATTTTCCGCCTCGATGACAAACTCCGACCCCTCGATGGGCACAGGTCTTCGCCTGCCGCTGGCGTCAGGTTCGCCCAACTCCATCTTCAGACACTTCAAACCTGTCATCCGGCCTTTTTTCCCAACGACTTCAACCGGAGCCACCAAGAATTGAAATTGGACGCCCTCGTCTTCGGCGGCGTCGATTTCCCAGGGGCTCGCCGGCATCTCTTTTCGGGTGCGTCGGTAGACGACATGAACTTCTTCGAATCCTTCTCGCCAACTCACCCTGGCGGCATCCATGGCCACGTTGCCGCCACCTATGATGATGACCCGTCCTTCCATGTCAATCTTTTTGCCCATGTTGACGTCGCGGAGGAACCTGACACCATCAACGACTCCCTCCATGTCCTCGCCGGGTATACGCAGGGTCATACCTGTCCAGGCGCCCACCCCAATAAAGACAGCACCGTAATCCCTTTGGAGCTCTTCAAATGAGACATCCTTGCCAATGCGAGTGTCGCAACGCAGCTCCACCCCGTGGGCAAGAATCCAGTTAATCTCATGCATAAGCGTTTTGGTGGGCAGGCGGTATTCGGGAATCCCGTAACGAAACATACCGCCCGGCTCCGGCATGGCTTCAAAAACGACAGAATGGTACCCTACCTTGGCCAAAAAATAAGCGCAGGAAAGCCCAGCCGGCCCAGCCCCGATAATGGCAACCTTTTCAGGCTGGAATTGATCGGGAACCTCAACCGGGGGCTCAAAGTTGTTGTGCATTTCGAAATCTGCCACATAACGCTTCAAAGCACAGATGGCGATGGGCTCGTCAACATGACCACGGTTGCAGGCTGTCTCACAGGGGTGGGGACAAACCCGGCCGATTGAGAGCGCAAAGGGTAAGCGCTCACGGATTACCGCCAGGGATTCGGCATATTTGCCATCGGCAATGAGTCCGGCGTAAGAGCGAATGTTCAGATTTGCCGGACAGGTGGCCTGGCAAATGGGCATATCTTCTTTGAAAAGGTTGTATTCACCCATCTTTGCCGTCTCAGGATTGAAATAGTCTATGGCGGTGCGAAAGCCTATGCCTTCGTTAAAATCATCGTACATGTGAATAGGGCAGACCCGAATGCATTCCTTGCAGTCGTTGCATTTCTCCATATCCACCCTGGGGGTGGACTGCTTGATCCGGAAACGGTACTGACCATCTGCGGACTCGGTCCTGATCACCTCCGCATTGGTAATCACCTGAATATTAGGGTGATTTCTCAACGCCTCCAAATCTGACCTTATGTATGGGGAGTCAGCATCAATGATCCTGGTCTGCGGCAAACACTCACCTCCCAAACTAGGTGAAGGTTCCACCAGCGTTACCTGCATACCGGCCTCGGCTTGCTGCAATGCTGCAGCCACCCCGGCAGGATCACCCCCGAAGACAACAACGCGCTTTTGTGACACTGTCCAATCCTCCAACAAAGGAAGTCAACTGATATTAAAAAGTCTTAAATTCGAAATCCGAAGCACGAAACCCGAAACAATTTTCAAATTTTCAAAATCAAAATGACCAAAACGAAGATGCATTCATATCAGTCTTGTTTCGGACATCGGAGAATTTGGATTTTGGATTTGTTTCGAATTTCGATATTCGAGATTCGGATTTCTGCCAAATAGCTCCAGAATTGAAAAAACTCTATAAATCTGCACCACCGGATTAAGCGACCTGTGCCGTGGGCTCCACTACCCTGTAGCGCGGGGAATTGCCTTTCACTCCATCCAAGTCCACCAGCCCCCTCCGCTGCAAGGCCAGGACATATCTGAGCACATGCGGCGGAGGTAGTTTTAGCCGGGCGGCAAGGTCCTTGACCGCAAGAGCTTCTTGCCCTAGTTCCCGCAAAATCTCGTGGGTGGCCACCTCATCCATTACAATGGTGTCCAAGGTGCGCCACATTTCATGCTCGGTAAAAACTTCGCCGTACTTGTTACCTTCTGTGGCGAATACGGTGAATTTTCCAACCACCCAACGCACCTTTTCCTTGGCGAGAACAGTCTTCGCTATCGTTAGCTTTTCCTTGAGTTCCGGAAGCTCCAGACCATCCCCAGTGCCCAGGGGACCCAGCTCCTGAATACCCTGGTTAAAGTCGGTAACCAGCTTGACAAACCGTTCACCCTCGGCGGAGGAACACTGATCAAAGGAAACGCGTTTGGGACTGAGACCCACAGAGGTCAAAACTTTTGCTGCGAGTTCAACCTTGATCTTGCCCTGGACATTGCCGGTGATGTAGTGACAGTCGCCGAAGTGACAGCCGACCACCATGACTCCATCCGCGTCATTGGTGAAAGCCTCGGCAATCATAGTGGGGTCAACCCGGCCTGTACACATGACTCGGATGATGCGAATATCCGTCGTATATTGAATCCTGGAAACTCCAGCGAAATCAGCCGCTGCGTACCCTCACCAGGTGCAGCAGAAAACCAGGATTCTGGGAGTGAAATCTGACAAGAGAGTCACCTCCTTCAAAAAGATTAAATTCGAAATCCGAAGCACGAAGCACGAAACAAATTCGAAATCCGAATTCTCCAATGTTCAAAACAGAGTGGCTCAAATATTAACGATTAAGTTTTGGTCATTTGAAATTTGAGCATTTGAAAATTGTTTCGAATTTCGATATTCGAGATTCGGATTTATGCAATTGAGTCGGTCTTACCTTATATCACCAACTTGAGCCCCGAATTAGCTACTTACCCACTAAGAAAGGCTCTTATCTGTTCCTCTACCTGCTGGTCGGTGTATGAATTTATGCTCAGTGCGTGCACGTAGCAGGTGGCAGCACATATACCGCAGCCCTTGCAGGCCACAGGGATTACCCGCACCTTCCGACCCTTATCTGTCTGAGCGATTTCCAAAGCGCCGTAAGGACAAAGAGCAACACAGAGCCCACAGCCTCTGCAAGCATCCTCGTCGGCCAACACGGAGACAATTGGTTCTATGGTCATTACTCCCTTGGCCAGGGGGATTGAGGCTCGTGAAGCGGCCCCAAGTGCCTGAGAAATGGCCTCACGCAAGGTGGCGGGATAGTGGGCGTTTCCGCAGAGGTAAACACCATCAGTGGCAAAGTCCAGCGGCTTCAGCTTGACGTGACCTTCCAGGAAAAACTTGTTCTCGTCCAGGGTAACGCGCAGGAGCTTGGACAGGGCTTCGTTGTCCTCACCGGCAATAAGCGGGGTGGAGAGGACCACCAGATCCTGCGGTATTTCCAGTTCGCGGCCCAAAAGGTGATGGTAGACTTTTACCGCATTCTCTTGAACCTCAGGAGGTCTTTCCTGATCGTATTTTATGTACCGTACACCCAGCTGTTTTGAGTGCTGGAACAGGGCCTCATTTTCAGTGCCATAGGCCTGGATGTCGCGGTAGAGAATGTGCACGCTGCTTTTGGGCTTCTCCTCCTTGATGGCAATGGCGTTTTTGATGGCGGTCATGCAGCAGATGCGGGAGCAGTACTTGCGTTCCTCATTACGGGCGCCAACGCACTGGATCATGACCACGTTATCGGCTTTGAATTTCTTCGTTCTAAAGAATGCTTCCAAATCAAACTGGGTGATCACCCGCTTACCGTCGTAATTAAACAACCCTTCCGGCCTGAACACTTTGGCGCCGGTTGCGATTATGATCACGCCGACACCAAAATCTTGCTCAACACCATTGGTTGACACGTTCACTTTGTAGTGGCCGATGTATCCTTGAATCTCATTAATGGTGGTGGAGGTTAGAATACTAATGTTTTCGTGATTACTGACCGCCTCTACTTGTTTGGCGAGCAACTCTTGTGCATCCACGTTGGAAGGTGCCAATTTGTGCAGATTTCGCAGCAGTCCTCCCATTTCCGACGACTTCTCCACCAGGAACACCTGGTAGCCCCGGTTGGCCAAAACCAGCGCCGAGGTCATGCCACTTATGCCGCCGCCGATCACCAGAGCCTTGGGATCCACCTCTGATTCAATGGGCTCCTGAGGCTGGAGCAGGGCAGCCTTGGCCACTCCCATGCGAATGAGGTCCCTCGCTTTGTCGGTGCCCTCCTCCCGCTCCTTCATGTGAACCCATGAGCACTGATCACGGATATTGACCATCTCGAAAAGATATGGATTGAGACCGGCCTCTTCACAGCTCTCGCGGAAAAGGGGCTCGTGAGTTCGAGGGCTGCAGGAGGCAACAACAACACGGTTGAGCTTCTCATCCTTGATGGCATTTTTGATCTCATTGATGCCGGTCTCGGAACAGGTGTAGAGGTTCTCTTTCACGAATACGACATTGGGCAGGGTCTCAGAATAATCGGCCAGGCTAGGGCAGTCCAGATAGCCAGCGATGTTGCTGCCGCAGTCACAGACAAAGACTCCAATACGAGTATCTTCGGCCAATTTCACACCTCAGTTTTGTCATCACGAAGAACACAAAAGACACAAAGAAAAAAGTATTTCTGTTTGTCTCTTTCCTCGTGATGGTTAGGTTGCAGAGTTACCTTACAGCAAACAGTTTCTACTTTCCGCCACCAGCAGCTGCCTTTGGTGCGGTGAATACAACCTCAGCCGCTCGAGCGGCGGCACTGCTCGCCTGGGCCACGGATTCAGGAATGTCCATGGGCCCCTGAGCGCAGCCACAGACGAAGATTCCGGGACGGCTTGTGTCTAAAGGGATAAGAGGATCTGTTTTGAAAAAGCCGTTCTCATCCAGATCCAATCCCATGAGTTTGGCCAGCTTCGGAGTCCCTGCCGAGGGAACGCAGGCTGTGGCCAAGACAGCCATGTCGAACGTTTCGTGCTCAACCTTGCGGGTGGTGGTGGACTCATACCAGACTATTGGATTGTGTCCTTCATCCTCGGTGATCTCTGCGACACGGCCCCGAATATATTGAATATTCGATGATTTACCACCTCGCAATTTATATTCTTCAAAACCACGACCTACAGCTCGCAAGTCCATGCAAAATATGGAAGAGGTGGTCTCATTGTCATGTTCGTATGCAATCATGGCCTCTTTGACCGAATGCATGCAGCAATAGGAAGAGCAAAAACGATTGAAACGGAAATCCCGGGAACCCACACACTGGATAAAAGCCAGTTTCTTGGCGGTGTGGGCGGCGGCCTCCTTCTTCTTCAAGGGAGCAAGCTTCTCCTCCGCCACGGCTGCTTTTTCGGCGAGTGAGGCCCAGCGCTCGAAATCACCATCTTCCCCTGCCTTACCAGCCTTGAACTCCTTGACGAACTCAGCAGTCTTCTTGCCGTGCTTTTCCTCGAGTTTGTCAATCTGGCGAGTGGCCTTTTGCAGCTCTTTTTCCAAAACAGCTATCTCAACTCTGAGGGCTAACTCCGAGGGACGATCCAGGTGGCCGTGGGTGGGACCGCTGGCACTCAGGAGCCGTTCGAGCTCCATAGCGGTGACCACGTTGTCGATGCGGCCGTAACCATATTCTGGAATCACCGACGGATCGAAGACGTCATAGCCGGTGGCAAGAACAATTGCACCCACCTCCAGGTCAACAACTTGATCTTGCTGCTCGTAATCAACAGCATCTGCCTGGCAGACCTTGGCGCAGATGCCACACTTTTTGCCCTG
>CAMYLW010000125.1 GCA_947259475.1 Thermodesulfobacteriota bacterium | reverse complement strand
GCTCCTACAGGAATTACTTACATGATGCTCGTCATGTAGGAGCAACCTTTGGTTGCGATTCGAGAGTGGAATAAAATCCGAAATCCGAATATCGAAACTGGGGCCCCGCCCGGAGGGTGGGGAGTCCGGAGGACCAATTTCGAATTTGAGTGCGAAGCACTCCTTAGTGTCTCCGTGGTTCAATTCTTTTTATCTCCATGGCCTTTTCCATAGATATCTTAATTGAAAAACCAATGACATATGAAAGGAGATTATCGTGGCAAAATACAAGAAGGGGTTAGCCTTCAGCTATGTGCAGGAGACCAAGTATTCCCGAGCGCGAGCTCCTAGGGATGATCTGGGTTCTATTCCTTCACCTGATCACTTCAAAACCTACGGTGGCGCTGAGCGCGTACAGTTACCGCAACCAGATTTTAGCGAATCTGCCGATCTGTGGCATTGTCTGGCAAGACGGAGATCTGAGCGGAATACAACCCAGGAGCCTCTCAGCTTGGAGGAGCTTGCAAAAGTCTTGTGGGCAGCCCAGGGAATAACAGCTCGGGCGGGGATGTACTTGCTCAGAACCGCACCTTCGGCAGGCGCCCTTTATCCATTTGAGACCTATGTCTACATTGACCGGGTTGAGGGCGTGCCGCAGGGAATCTACCATTTTGAGGTGGCAGATTTCGTCCTGGAGTGTTTACAGGAAGGTAATTTCAATGGAGCGATTACTGCTGCCAGTTTGGGGCAGCCTGTAGTTCGCAAGGCTGCGGTGGTGATTATCTGGACTGCTATGATGCTCAGATGCATGGTGAAATATCGTGAAAGGGCAGTGAGATATATTGGCATGGACCTTGGCCATGTCTGCCAAAATGTGCAGTTGGCAGCCACCGCTCTGGGACTTGGTTCCTGCCCCATAGGCGCCTTTTACGACGACGAACTCAACAAACTTGTGGAGGTGGACGGCGAAGAAGAGACGGTCCTCTATATGATCACAGTAGGAAAGCTGGGGGAATGAACCGCAAGGGGCATAGGGTGGAATTTCGGATTTATCAGAAAGCTCTTTGCCTCCTATCTCTTGACTCCTGACTCCTTTTTTCTACATTACCCATAAAGAGGATTTGTTTGATAGCGCTTGGACAGCCGATACTTACTGCAGACAAATTTTCCCCTGAGGTATCGAGCCCGCACTTTTTTTCGGCACCGAATTCCGTGGGAAAGGATAGTCACGTATTTACAGGTCTTGCAAATGTCAGGAATCCTCACCTTTCCTCTCCATTCTTCTTATCATCCTGAAAGTCGCAAACAATAATGCAAAAATCGTGCAGAACTTCGCATAGCGCCTGGGGCTTAGTAGTTTCAAAACCCACCTGCTGTGCTGGTGGTATAGTTTAGCTTTGCTTGTAGAGTAAGTATGCTGCGGTGATTTTCTGGAGGACGAAGGCTCAGCAAAATCCCCCTCGATCCCCCTTTACAAAAGGGGGAAGATTCTGAAGAAAGGTCCTTCGGGGTTTTCAGTGGGTGAATTTGCAGCATAAGTAAGGCTCTGATGCCAGGATCCATTGCCTCCTATAGCCGCTTATCAAATGAACTCCTGGACACACGTCGTAAAACTCGATGGGTTGAAGGGGGAAATCGTGACGCACCTTTCCCTCTGCCCCCCTTTGGCAAAGGGGGGTCTGGGGGGATTTCGAAAGCGGTTGAAAATCCCCCTAAATCCCCCTTTAAAAAGGGGGACTTCAAGGCATCAACTCTGAAGGACAAGTCATGATTGCTGCAAGCCCAGAAATCACTCGATATGGGATCGTATTTGCTGCTGCTCATGTATTCAATTCGCTTGATGATCATCATGAAACGAAGTCCTCAAGACAGTTCTTACCCACTGAAAACCCTGAAGCACCTTACATAAAGGGGGGTTAGGGGGGATTTCGTTCACGGGCACGGCTTTGATTTTACCACAAGGCGTGGAATTCTGAATCGCACCCTACTTCACTCGCCATCTTGTCTCGCCGAAGTCTTCGACGTAGGCGGAAGTCACGCCCAGGCGTGACGACGGCGGTTGGGGGCGCCACCCTTTCGGGTCGACTCATGGACCAAAGCCCCCGGCTATGCCGGGGGATGCTTTACTGCGCGAAGAACTAGGCGGTATCGGCCAGAACTTCTATAATTGGTGGGATAAGTGCTGTTGCAAGGTCAGTGCGGGATCCACCCCCTAGAACCACCTCCAGACGGCCATCGGTCACCTCGTCTGCGGTCTGTCGCATGAAGTGGGCAATGTCCAGGAAGCACGCTTTGCTGAGTCCCAGGCTACCATAATCTCCCTTGTGGGTGTCGAAACCGAAATACCAGAAAATGAGATCTGGTTTGAAATCAGCCACCCGAGGACCGAACTCTTCTCTTACCTTATTGGCGTAGGCCGCATCCACATTTTCAGCGCCTTTACCGGAAAATCCCCAGAAACCGCCAGGTGCAGGAACGTCCACCTTGGTGCCGTCTGCTGAACAAGTCTCCATGCTGCAAAAGCAAACGTGAAGCACGTCTGGATCATTTTTGAGAAGATCACGCGTACCATCACCGTGGTGGGCATCTGTATCAAGGATGGCGAAGCGTTGAATATTGTGTATCTCTCGCAGGTAAGTGATGGTGATTACCACATCATTGAAACAGCAGAAGCCGCCAAAATAATCTCTTCCCGAATGATGACCACCGGCACCAATGAGGGCAAAGCCGTTGTAAATCTCTCCAGTGCAGATCTTTTCTCCGGCTAGGACCACGCCACCAACTGAGTGCCAGCCAGTGGAGCAAAGGGGATCACCCTCCACGCCTCGGATAAGTTCTGGGGTGTGCACCTTGAGGATCCACTCTTCCTCGATGGGTGGCGATTCGTAGAGAACAACGTTGTCACGGGCCAGCAGATAATCAATCGCTTCGGGAAAATCCTCCAGTCGAGATCCGCGGGTGAGATAACTTTTTCGGCTGAAGCTGGGATGGTAGAAGACACCGGTTTTTTTCATGAAATCCTCTCTGCATCTATTTCGCTCTACTTACTTGCATCCCTCATTGGTGACAAACCCTTGGTTTTTCGACGGCGGTGTTGACGGTTCGTCGGAGATCGCTGCCAACGGTGTAAAGCAGACCAGTGTTTATTTGTTGCCAGGCAATGAATTTCAAGAAGCTTAAGAGCATCGGTAAACAATGGGCTACGTCGCAGACTCCGACGTCTTTTTCTTCTCTTCTCGGCCAACATATGTCGGAGGGCCAGAAGCAGAAAATGGACGTGGGTGCGTACGACTCGGGGGATGGCCAACGGTTTGAAGTTTTCCTCCAGGTACTGGTGCAGCCATCTGGCCACATCGGAATCCGGAGGAAGCGTTTCGAAGGAGGACAATACTGGAGAGGCGGTCAGGGTGGCCAGCAGCAAGGAATCGGTGAACTCTGATCCCTTCGAGCGAAGATCGTCAATTACACCGAGGTGCTGCAATAAAGGATCAGCAGAGGTGGGCTCGTTTTTTAGGCAGGCTAGCCGGAACTCGTCCAATCTAGGAAGCAGGTGTTCCAGTATGCCTCCGCCGGCAAGCAACTCGAAACCCTTGCGGCTGCCTTTGCGCCGCAGGGTTTTCATAATTTCCTCCCGGATTCGTGAGGCCGGGCATTCCATAATGTGATGGCACTGACGCTTCATGGCTTCCCAGGTGGATTCCTCCACCTGGAAATCAAGAGTTGCCGCCAGACGAATACCGCGTAGGATGCGAATTGGGTCTTCCTGAAAACGTATATTTGGCTCGCCTATGCAACGGATGAGGCGGGCATGTAGATCTGCCCTGCCATCAACATAATCGATGATGCTGAAGTCAGCGACGTTGTAATAGAGTCCATTGATGGTGAAATCTCGGCGAAAGGCATCCTCGGCTGGAGAGCCAAAGGTATTGTCGCGCTTGATCAAGAGACTATTACCGTCGTCTGTTGCTTCCTCCTCTTCTCCCTTTTTGCGGAAGGTGGAGACCTCGATGATCTTGCCGCCCTTGAACATGATGTGGGCGATACGGAAACGGCGACCTATTAGTCGGCAGTTTCCGAAAACCTTCTTGAGACTCCTGGGTTCAGCATCAGTGGCAACGTCGAAATCGTCGATCTTCCGTCCCAGCAGAAGATCACGAACTCCTCCGCCGCAAAGATAGGCAAGGTGTCCAGTCCGGTGAAGGCGATAAAGAACCTTGAGGACCTCCGGGCTCATCTGCTTTCTGGAGACCACGTGTTTATTGCGATTGATAACAGTTGGCTTCATAGGTTTGGACTCTACTGTGTAATCGATCTGTCATATATACTGAATTTCTCAGGGAAAATCAAGGCAATAGGCATTAAGGGCCGTCCTTGAGTTTTAGAGTCTATCAAAGGAGGCAAATTGATGGGGTTCGCTAGTTTTGCGGCCCATGTTCCATTTTATGGGTTTTTTGATATTCCTGACAGGCTGATTCACCATCTTTAATTTTCACTTTGCCTGCCATATGGTGGGCTGCGGTGAGGGGTATGAAAATAAAGGGAACAAAAATAATCCCACCAACCTTGCCCGCAGTGATGGCGGCCGATTTCCAGGGAATCGCCTTTACTTTGGGATCGTTCAATGGGCCCTCGATATTTACCGGGTCGGCTTTTTTAATGAGAAGCGATTTCTTCTTTGGCAGAAAGAAGTATTCCACTTCCTCACCACCTAGATCGATGGTTCCCCCGCCGGTAATGGTAATGTGCTCGGCGTCGAGTATAAAGGCCTTTGTCGAGATGACCCCTTCCTCGATACTGTAGTCGGCCACCCCGCAACCGAAATCGTAATACCTTGCATTTGTCGCTTTCTTCCAGGCCCAGCCCGCGACATCCCAAAAAATCAGATCAATCAGTGGGGCAGGGAGCTTGCCGTTTTGTAGGGTTATATAGATGCTGCCCTGGCTGTTTGAAGCCAGTTCATGGGGGGTTAGCCCGGATGTGCTGAAGGACGCGTCGATATTCATTTCCGCCTCCAACTCTCCTTGGTATTGCTGAATATCCAGGGCTCGCCGGGGATCGATGTGTTCGCCGAAGGCTTTGAAGGTCAGCCGCGGATGATCCCGCGCATCAAGGTGCAGATCGAGGTCGAGTTTCCCTTTTGGATAGACGAAATAAGCCGGGCTGATCGACAGTACACCTGATTTGACCACCACGTGGAACTGGGCGGATTCCGCTAGAAATTGCTCTTTAGCAAAGGATTCAACCTCGATGGCAATATCCACGTCGACTTTTTTCAGCCAGTCGAAGTCTATTGGCTCACGGCTGAATACAGGCTCCTTGCCGGAAGGTTTCTTTTTCTCTTCTTCCCTCTTTTCCTCCAGCAGTTCCATCGCAAGCATATTGCGTGCCTTGACGGTGCCGCTTATCCGCATAGGAGTCGCTTCAAAGAGTTCCTTGATTTTTGCCTCTATCTCGGTTTCCCCTGCAGTGAGCGTACTGTTGAATTCCCTACCCTTGTCGCTCTTTTTTATCTGACTATCCAGCTGCACCGGTCCTATGGCCAGCCATTTACGATCAAAGATTGCCCCAATCAGTTGCAGGTCTCGTGCACTCAGGCTGCTGTTGAACAGCAGGGTGGAAGGGTCTTTGAAATTGTCAAAGCGGCCGGCCACCTTCAGGCTCAGGAGTTCCGGCTGCCCGGTTTCGACCTGGAGCGACTCGATGCCCAGGGTTCCATCACTGTCTGAAATTGACAGTTGGCCTGTTAGGGCACCCAGTTCAGGCAGTTTTTGGAAGTCGGCAAAAGCCGCAAAGCGACGGCCATCCAAATGCAACTGAGCATCCCATTTGACGCCCTTCATTGCATACAGGTCATTGATATGACCACTGGCTTTCACCACCGGGTTATCCGTGTCTCCCAGCCGTAATTGGGCGGAGTCGATGGAAACCTTTTTGTTTTTGTCGAGAATCTTGGCCTGGGCGGCAAGCGGGCCCAGTTCCGGGATGCGGTGGCCCAGTTTTTCAGCAAGGGCACTACTGCTGCTGGAGCTGGCCTGGATGGAAAGATTGGTATTCTGCGGCTGCCATTTATTGGCAGCGCTGAGCTTGCCCAACCGGCCACTCAGGTTCACCAGGAGCAGGTCTTCCGTACCTGCTTCCATGAAGACCCCGTTGACAACAAGATTTTGATCATCGCCGGATATTTGTGCCATCCCCTGGAGTGGCCCAATGGGCGGGATCTCATCCTTGAGCCTGAATACCGTATTGAGTTTCGCAGTATCGTCGGTGCTGGCGTTGGCATCAAGTTTGATCTCCCGGATGCGCAACTCCGGCAGCAGGGTGACATGGTCGGCCGAACCGAAGACTGTAGCAGTGAGAGGCGCGCCCTTTATGGTCTGGATATGAAGCTGGTCGAGCCGATGTTTGCCGGAGACCGTGTGCAAGCGGGCCTCACCTTTGAGTGGGCCCAGCTCGGGCAGTTCCTGCCCAATGAATGTGCCGAGTGCGCGGGTAGTGTGACTGTGTGCCTGTAGCTTTAGGTCGATGGTCTTATACGGGTCTGCCTGGTCCCAGTCACCAAACCACAGTTGCCCCTGGACGCCGGTCCGGACACCGTCTTCCTTGCCGGCGGCCAGCTTGATCTCATTGAGCTGCAACGCCTGGGTGGAACCTTCGATTCTGAAGGTCAGATCCAAGGGGCCGAGGGCAGGTACTATTATACCGACCCGTTTACCAATAACCACGGTCTTTGTTGCTTGGATGGATACGTCCAGATCGTAACCGGTGTTGGGTCGGTCAGCCAGGGGAAAATTTTCAATCCTCCCGCTCAGATTTGCCTGAATACCCTTCGCGTCTTTGATCTGAAGCGCTACATTCTCGAGCGATGGATCACCCACCTGGGAACGGACATCGCACCTGCCGGTAATGGCGCCCAATTCCGGTATTTCGTCAAAAATCAAGACCCGTGCTGCCCGGGTGCTTGGGGCGGCAAATACCAGTTCAGTCCTCATGTTTGCGGGCTCCACGCCGGTTGAGGAAAGGGCTAGATCAAACGTTCCGGACAGCGATAGGTCCAGGTCATGTTCTGTTTTGCCATGAAAATCGAAATCGTTCACTGCCAGAATTGGATAACCCCCGGAGATCTTCGCTGCTACGCTGGCTTTTGTAAATGCGCCTAAGCTTTCCGGGAGCAGTGGCTTTAACCAGGGGGAGTTACCGAGCTTGCCGATAAGGTTGAGGTGCACGCCACCAAGACCAATAACATTTGCTATGCTCCCTTTCAGTTCTGCGGCGGACTGGTCGGGACCGTGCCATGTTGCCTTGATCTCCTGGGCGGCGAGCTGGGCAG
>CAMYLW010000124.1 GCA_947259475.1 Thermodesulfobacteriota bacterium | reverse complement strand
GGAGCATGGTTGGAGAAGCAGTTTAATCTCCAGGTACAAACATTGGGACTCTATTCGATTCTGGTTGGGTTGGCCGAGTTGGCTGGAGAATTCACCGTGGTGTTCCTGGTGGATCGTTTTGGCAAAAGACGCGCAATCTTGACTGGTCTCGTTCTTACGGGGCTGAGTTATCTTGCCCTGCCTTTTTGCCAAAGTTCGATATTTCTGGCCTTTGTGGGGCTCGTGGTTATGTTTTACCTTTTTGAGTTCACCATAGTCTCGATTTTTCCTTACGTCTCCGAATTGGTGCCTGCAGAGCGTGGGAAATGGTTTGCCTTCAATTTCAGTGCATTGGTGGTGGGTCGAATGGCAGGTGCCCTTTTAGGGCCCTGGCTGTGGCAACGGACCGCCGATCTTTACACTCAAGTAACCTTCTCACTACTTGCCCAGGCGCTGGCGGTTATCCTGCTGCTGCTCAGCGCGAAACGCAAGGAGCAAAGCGCATAACGATGGATCTAATACCACAGGCGAGGTACCCATTAACTTAATTATAAGTGTATCTTTTCGTGGAATCGCTGATCTGAAGATAGCAGGAGGGTGTAAATTTTCTGCGTGCAACTCTATGCGCTTTGTGCTTTGCGTTTTTTATATAATGCCATGACCTCCGTCCGCGTTATGAGTGGTTCCACCTCCGGACTGAGTTTTTCAATGTTCTGCCTGCCGTTCATTTCTTCCCGGTCCACCAGGATAACCACTTTAGAGACCTCGAGGCCCAACTTCTGAGCCGCCTCAATAGCCTTGATGGTGGAAGCGCCGGTGGTGATGACATCATCAACCACCACCACCTTCTCCCCGGCAACAAATACCCCCTCCACCTTTGCCGTGATGCCGTGATCTTTTTTCTCTTTGCGGACAATGAATTCTTTAATGGGTTGCCCTTCGAGTTGAGAAATCAGAGAAACCGCGCTTGAGATGGGGACCGAGCCCAATTCCAGGCCGCCGATTCCGGCAACCTCGAGAGCTCGGATTGTGCTGAAAATAAGGCGGCCAATGAGCTCTTTGCCCTCAGGGTCGAGCATGGTGGGCTTACAGTTAAAGTAGAAATTGCTCACCCCACCCGAAACCAGCTTGAAGGTAGGCTCCTCCGAATATTGAAAAGACTTCTCCAGTATGATTTCCATCAAGCGATCTTTCATGCCGCTCACATTCTCCAACGTCTCACCTCCAGCATATTAACACTCAGTTAAGAAAGCATAGTATCCCTTCTCGCCATGGTATGCAACATTCCAAGAACCAAAGATGGAGCTGAATACGGAACGCTGACGGTTGAAAGCTGTTTTGACTTGACCATAAGTCCAGGTGATTGTAAAGCTGGAGTGGTCAGAAGGGATAATTACTCTTGGTGGGGGTGTAGATGATTGCCAAAGATCGGTTGATATTTCCTTTGGATGTGCCTGACGCACAAGAAGCCCGCAAGCATGTTACGCTGCTTAGTGAGCACGTGGGGGTGTTCAAGATTGGCTTGGAGCTCTTTGTTTCCGAGGGGCCACCAATAGTTGATACCATTGCGGATCTGACTGATGCTGGCATTTTTCTCGATCTGAAATTTCATGATATCCCGGCAACAGTTCAGCGGGCCATTCGGAGCGGTTCTTGCCTGCGCCGGGCCAACTTTATAACGGTCCATTGCGACCCTGGCCTTCTTGAAGCTGTAGCGGCTGAAGTTCCTGACCACACCAAAGTTCTGGCGGTGACCGTGCTGACCAGTCTCGATGCGAGACAGTTGACGGCGCTGGGGATTCAGCCTGAGTTGGCAGAAGAGGTTGTCAAACTCGTCGTGCATAGAGCAAGGATAGCAATAGAGGCTGGTTGTGCTGGGGTAGTTTGTTCAGGTCACGAAGTACAGGCGGTGAAAGAAGAATTCGGAATGGACCTGCTTGTGGTAACGCCCGGTATTCGTCCGGAATGGGGGGAGGTCAGCAAAGACGATCAGAGGAGAATAGTCACTCCGTATCAGGCAGTCAGAAACGGTGCTGATTACATTGTGGTGGGGCGACCAATTCGGGCCGCTACAGACCCGGCAGTGGGCTCGAGGACAGAGGGAGTTACTAGGCGCTAGGCTTAGTATTTCGAGCGTTGCGCGAAGACTGGGGGTCATTGATAAACGAAGTGCCCTATGAATCAACACGAAACCTACATGCGCGATGCCCTGGCAGAGGCAGAGAAGGGTGCGCTCCAGGGAGAAGTGCCGGTGGGGGCGCTTCTAATTACTCCAGATGGTGACATTATTGCGCGGGCCCACAACCGACCCATCAGCCTGAATGATCCCACAGCCCATGCCGAGATTCTCGTGCTCCGGCAAGCAGCAGAGCAACTGGCTAATTACCGGCTACCGGGCCACGTTCTTTATGTAACTCTGGAGCCGTGTGTTATGTGTGTGGGAGCAATGGTGCAGGCGCGCTTAGCCATGGTGGTTTATGGGGCTACGGATCCCAAGGGGGGCGGCATTGAATCTGTCTATCAAATTGGCACTGACGGCCTGCTGAACCACCGTCTGCAGGCTTATGGTGGCATCTTGGCTGAGGCAAGCGAGGTTCTACTCCGGGCTTTTTTCCGAGCTAAACGCTAAATTGGTTTCTAACTCTTTGGAGTTCTGATAAAATCATTGATACTTTTTCTACTGGCTACTGCGGAGAGGTACCGAAGTGGTCGTAACGGGGTCGACTCGAAATCGACTTGTCCGGTGAAGAGCCGGGCACGTGGGTTCGAATCCCACCCTCTCCGCCATTCTTGAAGCTATCAGCGGTCAGCTGTCAGCAGGAAAACATAAACTTGAAAGATATGAGTGAAGTTTTATAAATTTGATAGTCAATCTCGTAGGACAAAAGCTGAAAGCTGAAGGCTGACAGCAAAAAATGCGGAGAGATGCCCGAGTTGGCCGAAGGGGCACGATTGGAAATCGTGTGTTCCGCTTATCCCGGAACCGTGGGTTCGAATCCCACTCTCTCCGCCATTCTATTTGTTGTCAATATAATTTTCCGCACTAGTTCCAAGTTGATTCCCTCTCCCCCCTTCCTGGGGGAGAGGGAGATAAATGTTATCCATCTAACATAGGAATCTCCCTTCTCATGTCCTATCTTGTATTGGCACGTAAATGGCGGCCCCAGAGCTTCGAAGAAGTTGTCGGCCAACCGCATGTTGTCCAAACCCTCACCAATGCTATCTCGGCTGAAAGAATTGGCCATGCATACCTGCTTAGCGGGGCCCGTGGGATCGGCAAGACATCTGTGGCCCGGATTCTGGCCAAGGCACTGAACTGCGCCCAAGGTCCCTCCCCTACCCCCTGCAATGAATGCGAATCTTGCGTGGAAATTACTGGATCAGCCTCACTGGACGTACTAGAAATAGACGGCGCCTCCAACCGGGGCATCGATGAAATTCGAGAGTTGCGGGAGAATATCCGCTATCGACCCGCCAAGAGCCCCTACAAGATTTATATAATCGATGAAGTTCATATGCTCACTCCGCCGGCCTTCAATGCGTTACTCAAGACGCTGGAAGAGCCACCACCACATGTAATTTTCATTTTTGCAACCACCGAATCCCATCGCATTCCTATCACCATCATGAGCCGCTGTCAGCTCTTCGAGTTTCGTCGTATCGCTGGTAACGCGATAGTTGAACATCTGCGGCACATTGCCCAGGAAGAGGGTATTGAGATCAGTGATATAAGTTTACGTTTGCTGGCGAAGGAGGCTGAAGGAAGCATGCGGGATGCGCAAAGCCTCCTCGAGCAGATGATCGCCTTCTCCGGGAAGAATATCGATGACAAAGACCTGCTGGAGGTTCTGGGTGTTATTGATCGCCAAGCTCTGTTAGACACTGCTGCCGCGATTCTCAACGGCGACGCGGTTCGCTGCCTGGAGATCGTTGAGCGGCTCTTCCTTCATGGGCATGACTTGAGGCGCTTTTGTCAGGAGCTGGCTGCGCACTTTCGCAATTTGTTGGTGGCAAAGATAAGCGATGAGCCGCAGAAACTGGTTGATCTCAGCGAAGCTGAGCTGGCCGAGTTAAAAGAGCAGGCCGCCAACGTCAGTGGCGCTACTCTCCAACAATTCTTTCACTTTCTTCTCAAGGGAGAAGAGGAGATCCGAAGATCCAGCAACTCCAAGTTGATCTTGGAGATGAGCCTTCTCCGGTTGGTTCAGCTTCCCCAAGTCATGGATATCGACACCGTCATCTCTCAGGTGCATGAACTGGAGCAGAGAATCTCTGGAGGCGGCCCTGCCGCAGCGGAGATCTATCCAAGTGAGGAGGACCTAGGTGAGCAGGAGGTATCTTCTGATTATTCTCCCACGGAAGAGGCAGAGTCGGCTGAGTCCACAACTATTGCTGAACCTGCTGGGGCCAGGTGGGATGATTGTATTGAAAGAGTGCGCCAGGAAAAGCCAGCGCTTGCTGCTAGCCTTGAGCGGGTGAGTGTCAGAGAACCACAGCCTGACTGTCTGGAGCTCGATTTCAACGGCCATGAGTTTGATTATGAAATGGTCAAAGAGAGGGAGAGTTTCGGTTTACTCAGCCGGTTGGCACGGGAGATTTTTGGAGAGCGCGTTAAAGTCACCCTCAAAGTCGGCAGTGAGGAAATCCGGCGGGAGCAGCGGCTGAAGACGGACCGTCAAAGGCTCCAGCAGCAGAAGGCCTTAAAGCACCCATTAGTGACTGAAGCCTTGGAGATATTCGGCGGCGAGATTGTAGAGGTGCGGGTAGGGCCGGAGAAGAAGAAGTAAAGAATGGACGCCGTAGGGACGTTTTAGATTTCTGATTTCGGATTGCAAAAAGAGTTGACGGTTGAAACTATAACCAGGCTCTTAGAACTGGTGGTTTGATATATCGGAATAAAGGAGGATATAGATGGCAAAGGGTTTTGGAGATATGATGAAACAGGCCAGGGTTTTGCAGGAAAAGATGGCCAAGATGCAGGAGGAACTTGGGGATAAGATTGTGGAGTCCTCTGTAGGCGGCGGCATGGTAGTGGCCAAGGCCAACGGACGTCAAGAACTGCTCTCAATTGACCTGGAACCTGAGGTGGTTGACCCCGATGATATAGAAATGCTGCAGGACCTGATTGTTGCTGCAGTAAACGATGCCTTGAAGAGATCGCAGGAAATGGCGGCCGAAGAGATGAGTAAACTCACCGGCGGCCTGAAGCTCCCCGGTGGAATGAAAATGCCAGGGATGTTCTGACAGGCGCAGACGCCTTGTCAATTTGGACCAATTAAGATATTTATCAAAACCTCTCCCTCTTACAAGTTGTCAGTTGTCAGTGGTCCGTAGCAAGAATAACGCAAAGCGTTAGGAGCATATGCACAGTAGTAATCGTCATACCGGACGAGGCGGAGCCGAGATCCGGTATCCAGTAACTACTCTTCTTCCTGGATTCCGGATAGCCGCTTCGCGCCTTCCGGAATGACGGAAAAGGAGCATGATTGACGGTAAGCGGTTTTGCTTTTTAACAACCGACTACTGACCACGGACAACGGACGCTTGGCCCAAAGGATTTGTTATGAGTATCTATCCGCCCTCGCTGGAGCGACTTATTAATAATTTGTCCAAACTCCCCGGGATTGGCCAAAAAACAGCAGCACGATTGGCGTTGTACCTCTTCCGCACCTCAGGGGAGTTCAATGAGTCCCTTGCTGTTAGCATCTCCGAAGTTAAGCAAGACATAGGTTCCTGCTCCAGATGTTTCAATCTTACAGATGCTGATCCCTGCAAGATTTGTAAGGATCCCAGCCGTGATGGAATTCTCTGTGTGGTGGAGGAGGTGGGAGACCTCCTGGCTTTAGAAGGGGCAGGTGCCTTCAGAGGCCGTTACCATGTTCTCCAGGGGGTTTTGGCCCCGCTCGATGGAATTGGCCCTGAAAACCTGAGGATTAAAGAATTGCTGGCACGATTGCAGCAGGAGTCCGTTAATGAGGTCATTCTTGCTATTAACCCTAGCGCCGAGGGGGAAGCCACAGCCACTTACATCACCGGGCTTTTGCTAAAGCAGGGAGTTTGTGTCAGCCAAATTGCCCAGGGAATTCCAATGGGTGGAGATCTGAAATATACTGATGCTGTCACCTTGAAGAGGGCCATGGAGGGGCGAAGAGAATCTTGCTGAAGCTGGCAGAACGGAGCGAACTGCTTGTAACGCCGGAAACTTCTTGACTCACCTGGTCTCTAGGGTTATTGATAAGTTAATCTCTGCTTGTGAAAACAAACCTTTCGCTGACTTTCGCTAAGATCCTACCCATAAGAGATTTTACCGGTTATTATTGAGGTGGAGCCACAGCCATGATCGAGATCAGATTTCACGGGCGAGGCGGCCAGGGAGCGGTGACCTCAGCGGAGTTGACCGCCCTGGCGGCTATTGAACAGGGTAAGTACGCCCAAGCTTTTCCGAGCTTCGGCCCGGAACGGCGGGGCGCACCGGTTATGGCTTATGTGCGGGTAAGCGATGAGCCTATCCGCACCAGAGAGAAAATCTACGAGCCCGATATTGTGGTGGTTTTGGATCCCACTCTCCTTGACATCGTAAATGTTGGTGCCGGATTGAAAGATGATGGGATAGTGGTGCTTAATACTACCAAGAGTGCGGAAGAAATTCGCGAACGCACTGGAATCACTGCCAAATTGGCATTAGTAGATGCAAGCCTAATAGCCATTGAGACCATGGGGATCCCCATTACGAACACTACCCTGCTGGGAGCAATGCTGAAGGCAACCGACTTGTTGCCGCTTTCGGCCTTAGAAGGGCCTTTAGAAGAACGCTTTGGCCGTATTGCCGTGAAGAACATCCAGGCATCTCAGCGGGCTTATCAAGAGACTGTGGTAAAGGAGTAAACAATGGCGAAAGAAACTGGAATGGTTAGCTGGAAAGATTTGGCTTTAGGATGTGCCATTGTGAAGCCTGGAAGTTCTGCTGAGCTGAAAACGGGTGACTGGCGCTCAGAACGTCCTGAAACCGATTACGAAAAATGCATTCAATGCGGGCAGTGCTATATATTCTGTCCCGATATGGTCTACACCCAGAATGAACTGGGGTTTTATCAGCCGAACCTCTTTTATTGCAAGGGATGCGGGATCTGTGCCCGCGAGTGCCCTGCTGATGCGATCAGCATGGTGGAGGAGAGTGAGTAGATATGGCTAAACGGGTGGGCATTGAGGTTTCGATTGCCGTGAGTGAGGCGGTGAAGCTGGCCAATGTGGATGTGGTGGCCGCTTATCCAATCACGCCTCAGACCCACATTGTCGAGCACTTGGCCGAGTTGGTGGCTGACGGCCATCTTGATGCGGAGTTTATTCCAGTGGAATCGGAGCACTCGGCAATGAGTACGTGCTGCGGCTCCTCAGCGGCTGGAGCCAGAACCTACACCGCCACCAGCTCGCAAGGGCAAGCGCTCATGTTGGAGATCTGTTATATAGCATCGGCCCTGAGGCTGCCAATTGTTATGACGGTGGCCAACAGGTCGCTTTCTGGTCCAATCAGTATCTGGAACGACCATTCCGATATGATGATGAGCCGTGATACCGGCTGGATTCAAACGGTGGCGGAAAACGGGCAGGAGGCTTTTGATCTGACGCTTCACGCCTTCCGGGTGGCTGAGGATTCTCGAGTTTTATTGCCTGTTATCATCAACCTGGATGGCTTTACTTTGACCCACGTGATTGAGCCCATTGAGATTCTCGACCAAAAGGAAGTTGACCGCTATCTGCCACCCTACCAACCGCAAATGCGGCTAGATCCGGAGAATCCAATTAGCATCGGTCCAGTAGGAATGCCCGAGGTCTATACCGAGGCAAAAAAAGCGCAGGACGAGGCGATCAAGTCTGCTAAGCCTGTGATTATAGAGGCTTGGCAAGAATTCGGCGATCTGTTTGGCC
>CAMYLW010000123.1:3355-11833 GCA_947259475.1 Thermodesulfobacteriota bacterium | reverse complement strand
TTTGCTACTACCACCAAGATCTGTGCCAGAGGCGGCTCGAGGTAGATTCACATCGAAACCCTTCCATGCACACCTCTGCACCCCCCTACTCGTTGGGAGCATACGGGCCCTGGAGAGCCAGCTCTGCCCCAACGGTCGAGTATGGGCCGGACGCTAGAGCGCCATCCATTTTCAGGGCTGGTTGCTTCGGCAGGTGAGTTGTTACACACTCCTTAGCGGATTCCGACTTCCATGGCCACCGTCCTGCTGTCTGGAGCAACCGACACCCTTCGTGGGATCAGATTTGCGTCCTGTCGGGCGCCTTAACTCGACGTTTGGTTCATCCCACAGCGCCAGTTCTGCTTACCAAAAATGGCCCACTGGGTACTTCTCCGATCCGAATGCCTGGGCTTCAATCAAGCAAGCCAGGCTTCTCACCCAATTTAAAGTTTGAGAATAGGTTGAGGTCATTTCGGCCCCAAGGCCTCTAATCATTCGCTTTACCGGATGAGACTCGTCATCTATAACATCGAGCACCAGCTATCCTGAGGGAAACTTCGGGGGGAACCAGCTACTAGATGGTTCGATTAGTCTTTCGCCCCTATACCAAGGTTCGACGATCGATTTGCACGTCAGAATCGAAACGGACCTCCACCAGAGTTTCCTCTGGCTTCGTCCTTCCCAGGCATAGTTCACCATCTTTCGGGTCCCAACGTGTACGCTCTCGGTGCGCCTCTCTGGCATAAGCAGATGAAACGCCCCCGGAGTGCGGTCTGGTCATCCCCATAAGAGCAGGAACCAAACATCCTCCGTCAACTCCCTAAAGGAAGTCTTCACCTTCATTTCGCCTTTAGGTTTCTAAACACCCAATGACTCGCGCACATGTTAAACTCCTTGGTCCGTGTTTCAAGACGGATCGGATGGAACAAGGCACAAACGCCACAACCAAGACAACAGTGGGAGAATTTCCACACCGAGGTATGGATCCCACGCCCAGAGGCGTGCCTTGGCTTCCAGTATTTCATCTGCAGTCGCCGGATATACCAGGAGCCAAGAGGCTAGCTGCAATTGACCACGAGGGAACAAAATACAACTAACTTCCTCTCAGTCCTTCGGCCATCAAGCAACTTGCTGTGGCGGCGGGAGGAGAGAATCACGACCTGAAAGAGGAGACAATGACATGTCAAGCGACTGCCCCGAGAGGCAGCACGTCTTGGACACACCAAAACCCCCCTCTCCGGATCAGAGTGCCCCTAAACCCACGACCTCTCCCATCCGTTTACCTCCGAACAATTTCACGCACTATTTAACTCTCTCTTCAAAGTTCTTTTCAACTTTCCCTCACGGTACTTGTTCGCTATCGGTCTCGCAGGCATATTTAGCCTTGGATGGAGCATACCACCCATTTAGAGTTGCACTCACAAGCAACTCGACTCCAGGGAGACACCAACTGACGTACTGCATCTTCACACGGGCCTGTCACCCTCTACGGGAAAGGGCCGCGTTCCAACGGACTTGAAAGAAGCAGATACGCCAGAAATAATGATGCTCCCACACACCACATTCCTTACCGCCCAGAGACGGAAGGTTCGGTGCTGGGCTGATCCCTGTTCGCTCGCCGTTACTAAGGGAATCCTCTTTAGTTTCTTTTCCTCCGCTAAATGATATGCTTAAATTTGGCGGGTAGCCTCGCCTGATCTGAGGTCCAGAAAAAGGAAAGACGTCTCCTCACTATCATGCCGAGTTACTTTAACCATGATGGAACCACAGAAGCCAGGACCCATAGCCCCCGCAAGGACTCTATATCGGATCTCGCTCTATGGCGACACGGCCGTGACAAGACGACAAACACTCAACCTCCAGAGAAGCACGGTATTATAATAGTGATTCTCAAGCCTTTCATGGGATCAGAGAGAGACCCCATCAAAGATAATCAAGGAAGTCAACAGACCCTCAGACAGACGTGCCTCCAACATGGTTATGTTGAAAGCGCCATATGCGTTCGACATGTTTCGGTTTCTGGAGCCCTGCAATTCGCCGTATTTCACGCAGTTTGCTGCGTTCTTCATCGACCTGCGAGCCGAGTGATCCATTGTTCGGAGTTGTAAAGTCAGTCTTGCTCTGTAACAAGAGCCTTGAATCTCAGGAACTGAGCAACAGCAGTTGGGGTTTCATAAGAAACACATCCCAATGTTGGGACCAGGAGGACTGAATGTAAAAATTCGGAATCCAACTGGCGGTCTCGAGGTACACAAGGGGATACCAGCGAGACTCTTCCTCACATGATCGGCAGTGATCCTTCCGCAGGTTCACCTACGGAAACCTTGTTACGACTTTTACTTCCTCTAGATGATACAGTTTGAACATCTTCCCAAATCCACCAGCAGGACACAAGTGCCCCACTAGTAGCCAGTCCGAAGGCCTCACTAAATCATCCAATCGGTAGTAGCGACGGGCGGTGTGTACAAAGGGCAGGGACGTAATCAGCGCGAGCTTATGACTCGCACTTACTGGGAATTCCTCGTTCATGAGAAAAAATTGCAAGCCTCAATCCCTAGCACGAAGAGAATTCAACGGGTTTCCCGGCCTTTTCAGGCTAGGACAAACACGATGATCCCTTCAGTGTAGCGCGTGTGCAGCCCAGAACATCTAAGGTCTCGTTCGTTATCGGAATTAACCAGACAAATCACTCCACCAACTAAGAACGGCCATGCACCACCACCCACTGAATCAAGAAAGAGCTATCAATCTGTCAATCCTGCCAGTGTCCGGGCCTGGTGAGATTTCCCGTGTTGAGTCAAATTAAGCCACAGGCTCCACTCCTGGTGGTGCCCTTCCGTCAATTCCTTTAAGTTCCAGTTTTGCAACCATACTTCCCCCGGAACACGAACACTTTGGTTTCCCGGAAGCTGCCCGTCGGGTCATTGGAATTAACACCGACGGATCGCCAGTTGGCATCGTTTATGGTCAGAACTAGGGCGGTATCTGATCGCCTTCGAACCTCTGACTTTCGTTCTTGATTAATGAAAACATTCTTGGCAAATGCTTTCGCAGTAGTCCGTCTTGCGACGATCTAAGAATTTCACCTCTAACGTCGCAATACGAATGCCCCCGTCCGTCCCTCTTAATCATTACCTCGAGTTCCGGAAACCAACAAAATAGAACCAAGGCCCTATTCCATCATTCCATGCACGAAGATTCAGGCAATTGCCTGCTTTGAGCACTCTAATTTTTTCAAAGTAAACGTGCCACTCTCCCAGTACACTCAGTGAAGAGCATACTGGAAAAGGCGGCCAAATGTCCGATTCGGACAGTACCATCGTGAGATGGACCGTCCGATCGAGACTGAGATCCAACTACGAGCTTTTTAACCGCAGCAACTTTAATATACGCTATTGGAGCTGGAATTACCGCGGCTGCTGGCACCAGACTTGCCCTCCAATAGATCCTCGTTAAAGGATTTGAAGTGTACCCATTCCAATTACGAAGCCTCGGATGAGTCTCGTATTGTTATTTTTCGTCACTACCTCCCCGAGCCGGGAGTGGGTAATTTGCGTGCCTGCTGCCTTCCTTGGATGTGGTAGCCGTTTCTCAGGCTCCCTCTCCGGTATCGAACCCTGATTCTCCGTCACCCGTTACCACCTTGGTTGGCATTTAACCAACCAACAAGTTGATAAGGCAGACATTTGAAAGATGCGTCGCCGGCACAAAGGCCATGCGATCCGAACCAAGTTACTCTGAATCACCAAAGGGACGTCACCCGAAGGTAACAATTGGTTTTGGGCTAATAAAAACACGCCTTCCACAAAGGTCGGCGTTAGGATGCATGTATTAGCTCTAGAATTACCAGGGTTATCCAAGTGTAACCGAAGATCTAAGGAACCATAACTGATATAATGAGCCATTCGCGGTCTCACCTTAAAGCGGCATGGACTTAGACCTGCATGGCTTAATCTTTGAGACAAGCATATGACTACTGGCAGGATCAACCAGATAGCATTGCATTTCGCACAACCGCCTCACCAGAGAAACACTGTTCTCGTGTGAGGAGACGTTCTTGTCATCCATCCAGACATGAACCGTCCTTCTTCCAAAACCCATCACTTTCTTGCCTTCACTTCGACCTCAAGTCGATAGACTTCTCGCCGTTCAACAAATCTCGTAGCACAGCAGAACTGAACCACCGATCAGCACAACCAGATTCGAAGGTGCATTTCAACGCGCTGTCCCTCAAGAGAGTGAATCACTCACAATCTCGATAGGACGCACGGCACCACAATGCCAAGAAAAAAAGTCAGACTTCCCTCAACCAACCGAACTCCCAGAACGTTCAGCTCGCCAAGGTTCAGCCCTAGC
Organism: Thermodesulfobacteriota bacterium; assembly: GCA_947259475.1. GTDB lineage: Bacteria > Desulfobacterota > Syntrophobacteria > BM002 > BM002 > BM002. Next base: position 7,498 of record CAMYLW010000123.1, on the reverse strand, counting down.
CAGCAGAGAAAGGGAGCCGGGGGAGCTCTCCCTTTCCCTGCGAGCCTGCTCAGTCAATTATTTCAACTTGAAGTTCCGAGGCGATGCCCATACTGAAGGGAGAACCTGGTCTCCGCCCTTCAGCAGATGCCGAGCCCGAAAGCTCGTCTTTCGACTCGACTCGAAACCCCCCCATATAGTAGTCAAACCGCTTCCCGGAATGAACCGACGCATTACATGTGTTAACCAGATTTGAGTTCTAGCCGAGTTTGCGGTGTCGAGCGCCTGTCCTGTCAATACTCTACAGCTATTGCCGATCTCCAGGACCCCGAAGAGGGACACTTTGCCAAAAATTAGGCATGTTGGGGCTAACCGTAGTATACCGTATTATACTAAAAGTGCATACCATAAACCCTTTAATATTAGACAATAACGTTATGCAGCACAGAGGTCCTACAGATTGCACTGTTGTTGAGGTTGATTGCCTGCGGTTGAGCCGTGTTCCGTTTATTCCATACCGCTATTCCACTGGGCCACCGGTTCCACAGTCTACTATATCGGTATAGCTCACTGCTGCCTCGGTGCTTGTAAACCACGCTCTTGCAGTGAGCAGTTGAATGACAAGTTTGACGTTCTTGAAAGCAGTACAGTGGTACTGTCCCACAAAGTGGGTTTCACATCAGGTACTACTCCTCTTTCTATCACGTTGCTGTAGTTTTCGTTTCTCAAATAAAAGCCATGACGCCGATGTAGAAAACCGTGTTAATAGGCAACCAGTATGCACGAAACAGTCTTTCCCGTTTATTGGTTGCATTGTGCATTCCATCAAAATGAAAATAGCTCCACCGGACGGGGAAACAATTTAGCTTTCCGGCAATATACAATTTCCTTGGGTCCGACAGTTTTAAGTGCCTTATATTCCAAATTTTAGAAAAAAAGTGCCGCTCCCGCCGGCGGAAAGGACAGCTGTGAGTGTCTACTACATAGTAGCACATAGAACCCGTCCAATTTCACAAATGAAAGTTACAGATTCCTGTTCAGCTTCAAAATAGCAATCCAATGAGCTACTTTTCTTGCGTGTGGATTGCTCAGTTCAAAAGATATAGAGCAATTTCTCTGAAGTGCCGCTCCCGCCGGCGGAAAGCACAAAGTCTCTATAAGACTGCCAGAGCAGAGGGAGAACGCAATTCGTATCTTTTCAACTCCGACAACACTGCAGCTTATTCAACATGTCTGGACGCGGCAAAGGAGGAAAGGGGCTCGGGAAAGGAGGAGCCAAACGTCATCGCAAGGTTCTGCGTGACAATATCCAAGGAATCACGAAGCCTGCCATCCGTCGTCTTGCCCGCCGTGGTGGTGTCAAGCGGATCTCTGGCCTCATCTACGAAGAGACTCGTGGAGTTCTCAAAGTTTTCCTTGAGAACGTTATCCGGGATGCTGTCACTTACACCGAACACGCCAAGAGGAAGACTGTCACCGCTATGGACGTCGTCTATGCTCTGAAACGTCAGGGACGTACCCTGTACGGCTTCGGAGGTTAGATTCCTTCTCCGTTCCTCTCCGACAAAACGGCTCTTTTCAGAGCCAACAAACCTGCTCATGTTGAAAGAATTGAACTGCTCCTCGTTTGGTATGAAGAATTGTCCAGGTAGCAAATATAAAGAAAAAAAGATTCTCTGTTTCCCATTACTAGCAGCCACGTCAAAAAGATTACAGCACCTGGGGTTCCTAGGAGGTCTCCCATCCAAGTACTAGCCAGGCGCGACCGAGCTTAACTGCGGTGATCGAACGAGAACCGGTGTTTTCTCGGTGCTATGGCCGTAACCTCTTGCCAGTGCATCTCGGAACGGTATTTGAACGCTGAGCATTGACACGCTTGCCTATATATCATGCAACTGTAACAGCAGAGGGCAATTTCTTAGCAAAATTGCAAGGTTATGTTACTGGCCAGGCAAAGTCATAGTACTGGAGGCGCGGTGTGATCTTCCATTTTTTCATAATGAGTATTCCAGTCCTGTAGTGCGGATCGTTGTTCAAATATAAGCCTATGTCTGTACGTCGGGGCGTAATTACAATTCACTTGAAACTTGCATTGTATAGGCCTACATTTTCCCCTGCGCGCCGTGTGCCACTATACTCAATCGCCCCTTCCGCTATCAATGTGGTCGGAATTCATATAGTCTAAATGGCCTTCTTTCTTCCCTATTATACTGCCCCAGCTCAGAATGGCGCGAACCAAGCAAACTGCCCGTAAGAGTACCGGAGGGAAGGCTCCCCGCAAGCAGCTGGCCACCAAAGCTGCCAGGAAATCTGCTCCTGCTACCGGGGGTGTCAAGAAACCCCATCGCTACAGGCCTGGAACTGTAGCCCTCCGAGAGATCCGTCGCTACCAAAAGAGCACTGAGCTCCTCATCCGCAAGCTTCCCTTCCAGCGGTTGGTCCGTGAAATTGCTCAGGATTTCAAGACTGATCTCCGCTTCCAGGGATCTGCTGTCATGGCTCTGCAAGAAGCCAGTGAAGCGTACCTGGTTGGTCTCTTTGAAGACACCAACTTGTGCGCTATCCATGCCAAGCGTGTCACCATCATGCCGAAAGATATCCAGCTTGCCCGACGAATCCGTGGCGAACGGGCATAAGTTCCCACTTTTCACCTCATCAAACGGCTCTTTTCAGGGCCAACTAAATACGAAAAGTTGAAAGAATTGAACTGTAGCGTCGTGTAGTTCCTTCCTTTGTCCAATGCCCACCTGTTTTCTTCGTTCACGGCTTCGTCAGCAGCAGGCTGGCTCGGCGGTGCTATCCGATTTTACGATTTTTCAATAAGGTAAGGATCTCCATCTTGGAGGCTTGGTCATTCGTGGCCCGTTTGCTTTGCTTCACCACTTCTATACAAGGCGGCTGGGATGCGTCTACGTAACATCTAACGTGACAACATTGAATTGCTGTCGAAAAGTGGATTTCCGAATCATCGGCAGCTTTCATTTTGTCCAAGTCCAATACTCATCGGTTGAGCGAGTTACCTACGCCCCGCGAGAGGCAAGGCCTCGGCGGTGTTACATCCGATTTTAAGATTTTCAATAAGGTAAGGATCTCCAACTTGGAGGCTTGGTCATTCATGGCCCGTTTGTATTCGATTGAGAAAAAATCTACATGCGGTGTTCACCGTCTGTTTCAGCAAAAGTTGCCTTGCTTCTCATACGCGTTACCAGCTAGATAGGCAGTCTGGTCAGGTCTGGCTATGCGACGTTACGTACAACACTGCTGCTCGGTCAACGATTTCAACTTTCATGTGTTTTGGGCCCTGAGAAGGGCCGTTTAGTGTCAAAAAGGAGACAGAGAGAGAAGACTTAGGCCTTCTTCTCAGTCTTCTTGGGCAGAAGCACGGCTTGGATGTTGGGGAGAACTCCGCCCTGGGCGATGGTGACTCCAGACAAGAGTTTGTTCAACTCCTCGTCGTTCCTGATAGCCAGCTGGAGATGACGGGGGATGATCCTCGTCTTCTTGTTGTCACGAGCAGCGTTTCCTGCCAACTCGAGGACTTCAGCAGCGAGGTACTCCATCACTGCAGCCAGGTACACGGGGGCACCAGCACCAACTCGCTCTGCGTAGTTGCCCTTGCGCAGAAGACGGTGAATCCTTCCAACGGGGAATTGAAGTCCAGCTCGGCTGGAACGGCTCTTCGCCTTCCCCTTCACTTTTCCTCCCTTTCCTCGGCCAGACATGCTTGCAATATGACGTCGTTCTTAGTGAAAAAAGAAAAAACTTGTCGAACAATAATGAGCAAAGACGGTTTCTATTCTTGTACTAAAATATGGCATCAGACATAGGAAGAACCAGTGTAGACTTTGGTTAGCCCAACCACGAGTGCTTTTTTTTCTACATGAATAGTGCTCTTTGTGGAGTCCTTCAGTACCTTTGTTCTCAGCAAAATGGCACCAAAAACGACTGGAAAGGCAGCGAAGAAGGCCGGAAAGGCCCAGAAGAACATCTCCAAGGGAGACAAGAAGAAGAGGAAGCGCAGGAAGGAGAGCTACGGGATCTACATCTACAAAGTTCTGAAGCAGGTCCACCCTGACACTGGCATTTCTGGAAAGGCCATGTCCATCATGAACAGCTTCGTCAACGATATCTTTGAGCGTATTGCTGCTGAAGCTTCCCGTTTGG
>CAMYLW010000122.1 GCA_947259475.1 Thermodesulfobacteriota bacterium | reverse complement strand
ACGCCTCATTCCTAAAGATTCTTCGCGCTCGCTGCGCTCCGCTCAGTCCCACCACTTGGTGGCGGGTTCCCAGTTTCGCGCGCCTTGCATCTGGAGCTTTTTACTGTGCCGTCTCATTTACGCCTTTTTACAAAATCATCAATTATTCATACAGGTTGCAACTTTTCCAAGCCACACCCAGCCCGGCTATTTCATGAATTGGTGTCGCGAGACCACGAAGATGGGCGTGCCACCGGGCAACCGCAGGGTGTTGGTTCCGAGGCGTACCAGAACGGTACGTCGCAGGGGCCGACACCCGAGGACGCCAGGAAGGGCGGCCATATCCGTGGTCGCAGCAAGTGATTCATAAAATATCCGGGCTAAATTCGTTCAGGAATGATACCACCCGCGATTCAAACCAGTATTCTTTTTTCTTATTGAAGGAAATAAATCCCACATGCCCTCCGGAGTCTGGCATCTCAAGAAAAAAGTTGGGGTTTGCCTCTGCCTCTTCAATGGGGTAGCAGGGCTCGGCAAGGAAAGGGTCGTTCTTGGCATTAACCAGCAGGGAAGGAATGGCTAGATTGTGCAGGAACTGTTTGCAGCTTGCCTGACGGTAGTAGTCGTCTGCGTCTCGAAATCCATTGATCGGTGCAGTGTAGCGGTCGTCGAATTCCTTGAATGTTTTGATCTGGTGGTAGCCCTCGTCGCTAATCCTGCCCGGCATGATGCTCATCTTTACCTTTATTTTTTCATGGAGCATTCGAGTGAATCGCTTCATGTAGAACCTATTTGAAAACCTTGCCATCTTCTCAGCACCCGAGGCTAGATCGCAAGGGACTGAACAGGCCACGGCCCTGACAATTGCAGGATTCACTTCTTGACCACGCTCTCCCAGGTACTTGAAGGTCATGTTACCACCCAAGCTGAAGCCGACAAGGGCAATGGAACTGTATTCTTGGTCAGCGAACACGTGTTCAATGACCGCCTGGAGATCCTCGGAAGCCCCACTGTGGTAAAAACGAAGCCTTTTGTTTGGCTCACCACTGCAGCCTCTCATATTCCAGGCCAGTCCGTCCCACCCATTACGGTTAACTGCCCTGACCATTCCCAAGATATACCAACGTTCCGAATTGCCCTCCAAACCGTGAGTAATTATTGCCAGTCTTTTTGCCCCCACCCTGGACCAATCAAGATCCAAGAAATCGTCGTCCGGTGTCCAGATTCGCTCCCTTTCATAGATAACCCCTTTCACCCTGCGAAATAGGGTGGGAAACAACGACTGGATGTGTCTATTCCTAAAACCAAGAGGAGGAACATAGCTTGATTTGGCAATAACCGGCATTTGACCTCTCACAGAGCTCACAGAGTTCTCAGAGGACTCGAGCGATCCCTGAGCTTGCCTGCCCTGAGCTTGTCGAATGGGTCTAAGGGAGAGCGGGCGAGAGAATTTTACAGCTCTTGGTGTCTTCGTGTCTTGGTGGTTCTAACTAAAATCTTCTCTGCGATCTCAGCGCTCTCTGCGGTTAACGTTTTTCGCCGCGTGCCGCGAGGTAGATGGCGGCGAGAATGAGAGTGCCGCCTACAAATTTCGTCCACGTTAAGGTTTCTCCAAATATGATGTAGGCCAGTATGGTAGCGCCAATGGGTTCACCCAGAAGACTTACGGCGATGAGGCTGGCACTGAACCATTTGAGCGCCCAATTGTAGCTGCTGTGGCCAATGATTTGCGAGATCACGGCCATGCCGACAAATGCCGAGTAGGTCCCCGGGCTGAAACCCACAACCGGGAGACGCAGGGCAAGAACCAATGACCACAATATGATTGCCGCACTACCGTAACAGAGGACTATATATGCGAGTAACGAGAGCTTCTGCCTCAGATTACGGCCCAGCAATAGATACATTGCAGCACAGATGCCGCCGAGTAAGGCCAAAAAATCTCCCCATAATGCCTGCCTTCCAATGACAAAATCTCCGGCACCAATAATAACGCCGCCTATGACGCTGATCACAATTCCGATTCTGGTCATCCAGCTCAGACGATCCTTGCTTATTAGAGGCGTTAACACGCCAACCCAGATCGGATTGGTGTTTACCAGCACCACGCTATTGGCCACGGACGTATAGTTTAGAGACGAAATCCAAGTACCGAAGTGTAAAGCGAGAAAAAGGCCAGCCAATCCGGCCAGAAGATATTCCTTTTTCTTCAGACCACGAAGTTCATCACCAACCTGCCACCAAGCAATGGGAGCCAATATCAGTGAAGCCAGGCCAACCCGGTATGCTGCGATTACCAGGGCTGGCGCCTCGGCCAGACGCGCAAAAATGGCCCCGGTGGAAACCGCCAAAACGCCACTAATCAGAGCCAGCGAAGGATTGAAGGGAGGGCTGTCCGTTCTATTCAAAGTCATGTGTGGTAGAGCTTTCAAAAACTCAGTCTTTAGAAATCCGCAATCTCACATTTCGAAATTACTGAATCCCTAAATTACTGAATTCCTAAATCCCTGCATTCGTCTATTAGCCGGGAATGTAGCGCAAATGTGTGGCAAAGTCGAGGCTGAGAGCAAAGACAGAAGCCACAAAAGGAGTGAGAAACCAGGCAAGTAAAATATGAACAAGGGTCCGCCGCTGTATGGTATTGACGCCTTTCATGATTCCCACTCCCAGCACAGCTCCAATCACCGCCTGCGAGGTTGAGACCGGGACCCCCACCAGAGCATAGATATGAACGGTTATAGCCTGAGCCAGTACCACCGCCAGGGCAGAGAAAGGGTCCAGTTTCACCAGTTTCTGCCCTATGGTCTCCATTACCTTCTTGCTGAAGGTGAGAATACCCAAGCCAATACTCAATCCCCCAATCAGGGCAGCGGCAGAAGCGCTCAACATTCCAGCACCCACGAAAACCGCAGTCACATTAGCTACGTTATTTGCCCCAAGGGCATAGGCACCATAGGAACCAGCAATAATGAGACACAGCCGCAGTAGAATGTCAGATTGAAAGATATTCAGATTCATGCTGTTGGCTACTGCAGCCAGCAGTTTGTAGACAATAATGGCTAAGACCATGCCTCCCACAGGGGTTCCTACCCAGCAAACCACCACCTTTCCGAGACCCGCGAAATTGAGCTGACGGTTGAGAATTCCGACTCCCAGAATGGCTCCCACTACTGCCTGGGATGTTGAGACAGGCAGTCCAAGCAGCGTCATAATTGTTACCGTACATGCTGCCGCTATGGATGCTATTATTGCCTGATTAGAGGTGAAGTGGGTAAGGCCTCTTAGGGTTTCTATCCCTGACTGCCCCCCCAAGAGGGCACCAGCGAGGACAAAGGCAGAGGCTAAGATTGCGGCCGTCCAGAATTTGACCATTCTGGAAGATACCGCCGTACCAAAAACGTTGGCTGCATCATTGGCTCCCAGAGACCAGCCTAGAAATACTCCACCAAGAAGAGAAGTCATTACACCCGACGCTTAATATTGATTATGTAGACACTTCTGGATACACGATCAGCCTGATCCGCAATCTCGCCCATCTGGCCCACGAGCTCCTTGAGCTGCATCTTTTCAAAAGGGTCCATATCGGCGTCAAAAATTTTGCTAACTATTTCTCGCTCCATGTGGTCACACCTACTCTCATGGCTATCAATGGTGGATACCAGAGCTTTGATATCCTCAGTCTTATTAAAGTAGGCGTCGACCTGTCTGATTACTAGATCACAGCATTCCAGAGAAACCCGCATGAACTCTTTAAGGTCTGGCACTATGAAATCCGGGATCTTTATCTTCTGACTTTGGATCATGAAAAGAACCGCTTCAAAATGATTTGGAATAAGGTCGATTGACTCGAGAAGTCTGAAGATGTCACCACGAGACTCGGGAATCAGAACTTTGGAATACATCATCTCTATGATGTCGTTGCGGATGTCATCAGCCCTGGATTCGAACTTGTGAGTTTGGGCAATAAGAAAATCGCAGTTTTCTCCGAGGCCGAACTCAAAATAGCAATCCAGGGCTTGCTCAAAGTGTTCCTGAGTCTTTTTCAGATTATCAAGGTACCTGAAAATCAACTCTTGAACTTGCCGTTCTTTTTTGAAAAGCAATTTAAACATAATTAACCCTTGGAAGTGGTAAAAGTGATCTGCCTACCTCAACATCCTTGGAAATCAGCAAGCTTTGTGCCATTCTAATAGATATCTTGAAATTATAGGTTAATGTGGTTACCCCTATGCTGTCAATGGAACAACTATACCCTAATGTTGCATACCTATACCGGTAAAAACCGCTGCGCTCGCGCGGTAGTGTGCTGGAGTGGTGGAGCATTGTAAAATATCAAATCCCAAGCACCAAATCTAAGGATTTTAGGTGTCAGGTGTCAGGTGTCAGGGAAGAAAACAAAAAAACTGAAACCTTGGTCATTGAGATTTGGGATTTGGGATTTCTCTTCCTCTCGTTGCATCCAGCCAACACATGTGTAGATTACCCTACAGCCCTTTCAGCTAATTCCCAGACATAATACCTGCTAACTGCAAGAAATCGTGGATAATTATCAAAATGTCCTAATTGGTATATTTCTTGTTTAACAATTTGGGTGCGTGGACAGGACATTCTAGGCCTCCTGTGCACTCCCCCAGCGGCACCCAATGGTAGTCGCTGGGGGTTTTCTTTTTCTTCTCCCCATTGTTTGTTGGCCACCCGTGAGAAAAAAATAGCATTTATTATCTTGACAAATCCGTTTTCGTTTGTGGTAAAGTCTAGACGCTGCGCTTTTTGAGTTTTACACCCTTGATCCAATTGCATGAGTCTGCATTGCTCCCCTCTGTCTTGCCCATCTGCGGAGTAAGAAACCTTTTATATCATTATCCATTGGGAGAGATGTTCGTTCCCGACCGAGTCATCAAACGAGGAGGAGTCATGGCGTCGACAATGGAAATGCGCAGCACCAAAATGCTGATGGAGTTGGAGGCCCTGGCAGAGAAGCTCGGCATTCAAGTTGTTTACGAGAGGTTGCCTCGAAGCCGCAGTGGCCTGTGTCGCTTATATGATAAGTACATGCTCTTCGTTGAGAGGAATCTCGATGAGGATGAACAGGTTAGGATTTTTGTTGAAGCTCTCTCTCGTTTTCATATCGATAACATCCAGATGTTGCCGAGGATTAGACACATTCTCCAAGAGTATAATTCGGCCATCCAGCCCCAATAGCCAGAAGGGAGGGAAGAGGTGAACGGCAAGCGCTGTGTGTTCATCCTCATGGCTGCCTTAATAGCTCTTTCCTACGTCATAATGTTTAGCGTGGAGGCTGAGGCAGATGGCTTCAGAAAGAGGTTAGTAAGATTTGATGGTAAGGTCACCAAGGGCAAGCTGGACAGCAGCGGTAATCTTATCTTCATTGGGCGGGGAACGTGGAACGCGCCGCTTAAGATTAGATTCAGTCCATTTGTGAGAGTGTATTTCGAGTTGGCGCCATTCATTGAAACTGAATCTCACGGCATATTGAGTGAATATACCGTTACCTTTACCTTTGTCCCAAAGGCCCGTGGCGCTTCTCATCAGAACCTAAGATTTAGAATCATGAACCGCGACGGTGACGAAATAACAAGCAATGGTGTGGCTGCCCCAAACGGTTCAGGGTGGGCGATTGGACTTGCTACTGAGCTAGAACCTTTCGAGATGCACGTTTCCTACTCGTCAGAAAAAAGCAAAGACCTGACTCCGGTGGACTCCGAGCAAAGTAATTCTTCATAAATTATCTCACAGAACGCACTTCCATGCAGGAGAATAAGAGATGGTGAAGAAACGGTATGGATTGGTATTTGCTTTGACGCTAGCATTCCTGTTGACAACGGTGGGGTCCACCATGGCTGT
>CAMYLW010000121.1 GCA_947259475.1 Thermodesulfobacteriota bacterium | reverse complement strand
CTGGAGACATCTCTCACACAAGGGATCTTCGCAGGGATCCACATGGACTATCACTTCAGCGACTTCGTCCAACGTATTGAGAATCATCATCTCTATTTCTTCGGCCTCCACGTGCGCTTCAGGCAGCCCAAAACTCCGCGGAACAACCAGATGAAAATCCAAGTGAACTTTATTCCCATAGTGCCTCGTTCGCAGCTGATGAATGTCAATCCAGTCCGATCGTCGATGCTTATTGAGAATATCCACGATTCTGCCGAGCAGTTCCGGGTCGGCTTCATCCATAAGCCTACCAAAAGACTCCTTGACCAAGCGCCAACCAGTAAAGATGATGTTGAGCGCCACCGCACAGGCAGCCAGAGGGTCCCAGCCTTGCCAGCCGGTCAACTTAACCAATACCAGTCCCCCTACCACCCCAACGCTGGTATAGACATCGGTGAGGAGGTGTTTACCATCCGCCTCCAGAGGCATCGACCTGGTTTGGCGTCCGGTGCGGATTAGAAACAGCCCGAGGACGAGATTAACTGCAGAAGTTCCGAGCAGGAGGAAAATGCCCAGGCCCAGTTGGGCTAGCAGTCGGGGGTAAAAGAAAGCGGGGATCGCTTTGTAGAGGATCGCCACAGCTGCCAGAATAATGAGGGCTCCCTCAAAGCCAACCGAGAAGTATTCTATCTTACCATGGCCATATGGATGACTAGTATCCGGGGGCTGATTGCTCACATAGATACTGTAGAGGGCAAAACCACTGGCAACCACGTTGATGATCGACTCTAGAGCGTCGGACAGAATTGCTGTGGAGTCTGTGAGAAAGTAGGCCACAAACTTGACAGTCATCAATAGACCACCGACGGAAATAGCCAGGATCATCGCCCGAAATCGGATGGTCTGACTGGAAATTTCTGTGTTGTCATTCGTCATTGTTCATCTCGCATTTCGCCTTGTCCATTGACCTCTGCAATGTAACGATGAGAACCAGTACGATATTCTGTACGGATAGAACACAACAAATATAAAATGACAGATGATAAAACAGAAATGTGCCATGCCGTTGTCATTTGCCATTTGTCATTTAGCGTTTCTTCAATTATCATGCATTGATGTGATGCGTATCAAGTGTGGAAAAGCGAAGCTCAATGAATTTCCAAGGGCTCAATGATAAATCATTAATGTCAAATGACCAACATTAAATAACTAATACCGGGCCGAACGGATACGTTCCCCTAGAGGCAAACCTCATATGAGTGAGCAGAGTAAAACCCTTGAAATCATGCGCCGTATCGGCGCCCCGAGACCAGAAGAAATCAGGATCTCCGGTATCCTCCAGAGCCCGCTGCTTTCTTCTCTCACTCTTCTCCTCCCGAGTGGGGACAGCGACCCTGCTGCAGCCGTATTGGAAATCTTGGGAGGGCACGACATAAATATCCGCTTTATTAATAAATATAAAGACTCGGCCGGCAACACCTCGCTGTGTCTCTGCATTGATGCTGACTCGCTCGATACGGCCATCAGCGCACTCGACGTTCATGAAGAGTCTCTTGGAATCAGAGACTTCATGTATCATCCTACAGTAAAAGTCATATCAATCTATCCTCACAAACAGCGACCCCGGGTGGCGGAACGGCTGCTCACTACCTTACGGATGAATGGCGTTGACCCGCTCTCCACCAATAACGCCAGTTCTGTCGTATCTTGCGTGGTCAACAGTGAATACGTAGAACAGGCTTTGGCCTGTCTGGCCAACGCTTTTACACTGCCGTAAGGACGCATGCAGTCTTATGCGGGAACCTGATGGTGAAAAAGGAATGAAATGTGGGGTCTGCTGAAACTTTAGAAATTTATCCCCTCAAGATCCAACGCGGACTAACCCAACTTAGCTTTTTACGTATTCCTACTCGCCCCGGCGCCACTAGACCCCTTTTTGATCTTTTGGAGCGCCATAGCATTTTTGTCAGATTTCTTATCGAAGGCTGCGCCGGCGATTACAACCGTGACTTGATCGTTTGTATTGACAGCGAGGCCTTTACTCACCTAGAGCCTGAGTTAAAAGAACTAGAAATCAGGATGCAAACTCAGGCTATGGAACTAAAGCAACCCGTAGCGGTAATTCGCGTTCTGGGACCACACTTCGACATACGTCCTGGCACATCGAGTCTCCTGTTCGGAGCACTCCAACGGGCCGACGTTACTATTTTTAGCAACGCCACCACTATTACCTCATCCATGTTTGTCATTCCAGACGATCAGGTGGAGACTGCGAAGCGGGTGATAGGGAGAACCTTCGATATACCGAAGGGAAAGAAATAAGCACCAGAAAGTCAGAAGTCGGAGGTCGGAGGTCAGAGACCAGAGATCAGGGGTAGAATAGTTTATTAGAAAATTAGAAAATTAGTAAAATAGCCGAATTATTAACTGCTTACTGCTCACTGCGTGAAGCGTCCTGAGCCTGTCGAAGGGCTTACCGCTTTACGTTTGCGATTCAACTAATTGACTAATTAACGATTACAACGATTTGACCAAATCGCCCTGCGCCTTGCGCCCTATGCCTAATCATTGCGAACTGATAAACGACGGGGAATTTTACTTCGGTAGGATAATTGTAAAGCAGGAGCCCTCGTTGGGAGCGGATTCAACTTCGATCGTGCCGCCGTGTTCGTGAATGATTTTCTGGGTGATGGCTAGGCCCAGACCTGTACCCCGCGCCCCTTTCGTGCTGTAAAGATATTTAAAAACTTGTTCTTGGAGTTCTTTGGGCATTCCTTTGCCAGTATCTTTGACATGCAGACTTACACCCGCCTCTCCTGCATCTCGACTAGACACAGTAATCAGCCCACCTTTGCCACTCTCGGGAAAGGCCTCGATAGCATTGGTCACCAGGTTCATTAGGCAGGAGTGTATATCCTCTACATCCACACTCACCGATGGTAATGTCGAATCCAGGTCGAGTACTAGGTCGATCTGCCGCTCACGGGCCTTCTCTACCATTAACTCACAAACCTGGTCGACAATTTCGTTCAACGAACAGCTTTGGCGCGCTGGTGGACTGCTACGCGCATAGCTCAGCATATCTAGGGTCATACGGGAAATGCGGTTAATATTGTTACCCACCAGGTTCCAGCCTTTGCGGAGCAAATCAGGTTTCTCTCTTTCAAACCCTTTGTCCACCATGAAAGCACCCAGCTTCATAGCGTGAAGGATGTTTTTCACACCGTGGGCGATACCTGCTGTGGCCTGACCCATGGCGGCCAGCCGTTCCCTCTGGATGAGTTCCTTTTCCAGCTGTTTGACCTTTTGCATATCCTTGAAGTATCCGACCATAGCCACCTCACGCCCCTCCTCGTAGAGCAGAGTGGCAGAGAGCAGAATGGGAATGGGTTCGCCATTCTTGGTGAGTACCTCCGCTTCGTAGTTGATCAAGCGGCCGGGGCCACCGTATTCGGAGCCATAGGTCAGTTTCTTGATCCTTCTGGCTTCACCCTCCGGATAGAGCCGGGTGACACTCATCCCGGACAGCGCCTCCTCAGGAGTATAGCCGTAAATGCTTTGAGCGCCTTCATTGAAAATTATGATGTTTCCCTGCCGGTCATTGGCGATGATCCCATCCATCGAGGTCTGGATGAGATCGTGCTCAAATTCATAGCGCTTTATTAGCTCTCGTTCCAGCCTTCTGACCTCACGCATGTCCTTGAAGTATCCCACCGTAGCCACCTCACGCCCCTCCTCGTAAAGCAGAGTGGCAGAGAGCAGAATGGGAACCGGCTGCCGTGTAGCCATATATGCTTTCAGCACCCTCATTAAAAATTATGATGTTGCCCTGGCGGTCATTGGCGATGATCCCATCCATCGAGGTTTGGATGAGATTGTGCTCGAGTTCGTGGCGTTGCTCCAACTCTTCCGTGGTATCCTTGATTAACTTTTCCAGGTTCTCGATATATTCTCGAAGTTTCTTATCCTTCCAAAATTTTTCTCTTGAGCGCAAAAGGGCAGCACCAAGTGCTCTTTCACTAATGGGCTTGACGATGAAATCTGTTGCCCCGCTTTGTAAAGCCTGAATCGCCAGATTCATCTCCCCGTGACCGGTGATGACAATGACCTCCGTATCGGGGTTCTGTTCTTTCACCCTCCTGAGGACCTCGATGCCATCCATGCCGGGCAGCTTGATATCCGTTAGAACCAAGGACGGAAGTTCCCTGGCAAAAATCTCCAGTCCCTTGGGACCGTCCTCGGCCATAAAAACAGTATATCCGTCGCTTTCCAGGGACATTTTCAACAGGTCCCTTGTACTCGCTTCATCATCGATCACCAGAATTTTCATGGTCCTGAGCTTTCCCCTCAGTCAATGTTTCTTCCATCCGGGCTAAAGGGTGAAAAACTACTTGCAGCGAAGGGTTAAGACGAGCCCATAAATGACTCTGTATCAGTGCTTACTTCTTAAGGAGAAGTTCCACATTATGAATTAGTTCTTCTGGCTCGATAGGTTTTTCCATGAAAATGTCTGCGTGAATCCAGTCGAGGTCTTCTTCCAGGGTCCGGCCATAGCCTTTCTCAACGGGCGGGCGAGCGGAGACAATAAGTACGGGCATTCCGTAAACCCCCTCCCTTTCCTTTATTTTGGTCGCGAATTCCAGACCCTCATTCATGGTTGCCATCATAATGTCTAGAATAAGAAGATCCGGCCTTTGTTCCAAAAGAAGCTGGTATCCTGTCTTAGTATCCAAGGCAGTAAAAACCTGGTAGTCATACTCGGAGAGGATTTCGCTCATGGCGTCACAGATTTCCGGATCATCATCAATAATTACGATTTTCTTACCACTCATTGTTCTCTCCTTCCTTGCTCAACGGCTAGACCCAAGATACAACGTTAGCTCTTAAAATTCCAGCGGAAACAATACCATACTACGCCCATGGCCTTGAAGTTAAGCCACTTGATGGCAAAGTCGAGACTAGTTGATAGGAAAGGATCTAACTGCAGGAATATTATACTTTAATTTTAACCTATTCTACGGTCTTGGCGAAGCTTTTCGTTCAAAAAGATTAGCAGGATGATTGGTGCCACGCTCTAAACGATGCAGACTCTTCGGACTTGAGTGAAATCAGTCAATCCCTCGAATACTTTTCTTATACCATCTTGTTTGAGGGTACGCATCCCCTCGTTTACGGCAGCCCTGCGGATCTCTTCCATGTGCGCCCGATTCTGGATCAGTTCTTTGATTTCTGGACTGGCCACCAGCAACTCATGTATGCCTGCTCTGCCTCGATAACCACTGTCGTTGCAGCGGTTACAACCTTGCCCGCGGTGTAACTGCAGGTCATCACTGTAGCTTATCTCCAGTTCATCGAAAATGTCCTCGCCATATTCTTGCACCAGCAGGTCAAACTCTTGCTGCTCTGGCTTATAAGCTTCTTTGCATTCAGAGCAGATTGTACGTACGAGTCGCTGGGCCACAATACCCAATAAGGCGTCGGCGAAGTTTAACGGATTCATGCCCATGTCAATGAGGCGGGTGATAGTTTCCGGGGCACTATTGGTGTGCAGGGTACTGAGCACCAGGTGGCCCGTGAGGGATGCTTCCAACCCTATGGAAGCAGTTTCTGCATCACGCATCTCACCAACCATGATCACGTCCGGATCGGCTCGAAGGAATGATCTCATGGCATCGGCAAAGGAGTAACCGATCTTGGCATGAGTTTGCACCTGGCGCAGGCCGTACTGGGTAATCTCAACCGGGTCCTCCGCAGTCCAAATCTTCACTTCTGGTCGGTTAATATGTCCCAGAACGGAATGGAGCGTAGTAGTCTTCCCTGAACCTGTGGGGCCAACTACCAGTATAATTCCATAAGGTTTTTCGATCAGTTCGATCAACTTCTTTATGTTTGGTTCTGAAAAAGCCATCTTGTCAAGGGCTAAGGGCTTTCCAGAGGCCAGGAGACGCAAGACAATGTCCTCACGTCGACCGGCAGTGGGTGTAACCTCCATCCGAAGTTCTATGTCCTTCTTGCCGTACTTGACCTTTATCTTACCGCTTTGTGGCAGCCTCTTTTCGGCGATGTCCAACTTGGCCATGATCTTGACTCGACTGATCAGCGGGTTGGAATGGGTGGGGGGAACTTCCTGGTACTTGTAACAGGCCCCGTCCCGTCGAAAGCGGATTTCAGTGGGCTGTTTTCCCGGGTAGGGCTCGATATGAATATCTGAGGCACCTTGGTCATAGGCATCTTTGATGATCTGGTTGGCCAAACGAACTACGCCTGCGTCACTTTCGTTGAGAAGTTCATCATCATCCTCGTCCCTCTGATCGATTTCACCCTTCAGTTCACCAATGATGGTGCTTACCGAAACCTCATCCGCCCCCCTGCCAACAGCTGTATCAATGAACTGGATAATGTCTTCCCGCAACGCCACCCTAAATTCGTAGTCCTCAGCCTGCATCAGAGCCTTGATCTCTTTTATCCGCTCACCGTTGTGCGGGTCATCAATAAGGATTACCATCTTGTCGTTATCACGTTGCAGGGGGACCCAGAAATTGCGTTTCATATAACCTGGATTGAGGCCTTGAACCAGGTCGCTGGGAATGATGACTCTTTCCTCGTATGAGATAAACTTAACGCCATAGTAAGCCTCAAACGACTTGGCCAAAGCTTTCTTGGGCACCTTGAATTCATTCACCAGTACGGTGGGCAAATCAGTCTTCTGTTCTCTAGCTTTTGCTATCGCCTGATTGAGATCATCTTCACTGATGATTTGTTGGCTGAGCAGGGAATCAAACTTCGTGGGTTGTTTCTGCATACGGCCCTGATTATGAAAAGCAAGTCCAAGCACGTTGCAGATCTCGCCCATATATTTCTCATCCTCTTGGCTAAATCCCTCAGCCTCAACCTTATTGATCACCTCCAGAACCCCTTTTAAATACTTGCCATTGTAGAGAATGGGCCCCGAGAGGAGTTGCCTGGTTTTGAAGCCGGTAAGCTCATCCCACTGAGCATCGAATGTGAGTCCGGGGTCAAGTTTTTTCAGTTCATCGGAGTCGTATACATTGGCAATGTTAAACGTTTTTCCTGAGACCGCCGTGTGGCCCGCCACGCTGGTTTTTACCAAGCCTACCCGAATCTCTCTTACTTCGTCCCCTTCCTTTACCTTTGAAAAGATCTCTCGCTTTTCAGTATCTACACCGTAAATGGTGATTCTCTCCGCATCAAAAAGTGCGATGATTTCATCTTTCAGGTAGAGCAAAATCTCATCCAAGTCCCTCGCATCATGCAACTGATGAGTAATGCGATTGAGAAGCCGCTCCTTCTTTAGTTGTTCTTGGATAACAGCTTTTGTAGCCACGGTTTTTCCTCCCACATGCTAAGGCTCAAGGCATAAGGTAAAAGAGCCAGAATCCAGGAGTCAGAAGATAAGAACTGAAACGAGTCCCTTTCAGCTCCTGGCTACTGGATTCTATGAATTCGCCTTGCGCCACATTGTTCTTGGATATTGGCGGTCAGTTTCTTACTGCCCTTGGTTTCCCCTCCCGCCTTTGCTAACTGAGGTTAGTAGAGAAACATCGGTTTTCCCATTACATGGCGGACTTTAGGACGGTATTGTTCCGCATCATAGAGCTCTCGAACGTCCACTCTCTTCTGCCCGGCTGTAATGGTGCTCATGGGCACGTCCGAGTATATTCCCTGGCTCAGGCAAACCATACGACCACTCACTTTCTTGAGTACCAGGTCGATGGCCATGTTGGCATAGTTCACGGCCACCATCAAATCTAGAGAATCAGGCGCACCACTGCGCATCAGGTAGGAAAGCTGCTGGTAGATAATGTTTTGACCGGTCAGTTTCTTGAGAGCTTCACCCGTTTGCATCCCAATTCCACCCAGTTTGCGATGTCCATAGGCGTCGGCGTCGCCAGACAGCAAAATTTCGCCGCTCACCATCCTGGCTCCCTCGCTGATGGTAAGCATGGCATAGTTGCTGGGATTGGACTGCTTGTCCTCCATGATCAAGCGGGCGAGTTTTTCCGGGTCAAAAGGAACTTCAGATATTATGGCTCTATCCACACTCGCTAAATACGCGGCAATCAGGGAGGTCTCACCACAGTAACGGCCAAAAAGCTCAATTACGGCGATACGTTCGTGGGAACCGGTAGAGGTGCGAAGTGAATGGATAAAATTAACACTCCTGGTCACAGCGGTGGAAAAACCAATGCAATAGTCGGTGCCGTGAACATCGTTGTCCATGGTCTTGGGGATAGCCACCGCGGGGAAGCCTTCTTCATGTAGACGCTCCCCATAGCTGAGGGTGTCATCTCCGCCAATGGGAATCAGTACATCGATGCCCAGGTGCTCCAGGTTGTTGAGGACATGCGCAGTAAAATCGTTTAGTTTATCCTCTTTTGCTTGCTCTTTAAGAAATTCCGGCACATTCTCGTATTTGACTTTCCCCGGATTTGTTCTCGAGGTGTGGAGATAAGTGCCACCGGAACGATCTATGGTGCGAACCTTCGCTTTGTCCAGTTCTATAATATTTTGTTCTCTACTCTCAGGGTCGTCAGGGTTGAACTCCAGAAGACCCGCCCAACCTCTTCTGATTCCCATCACCTTGAGACCTTCCTCGATGCCTCGATAAACCACTGCTTTGATGCATGGGTTCAGCCCGGGCACATCGCCACCGCCCGTAAGTATTCCTATAGTCAAAGACTTCTTCGCTGCCATATTTTCTCTCCCTTTAAGAGATTACAGTGAGAGTACACCTCAGTGCACCCGTCTAATCACAAGATCTTGGGCGTGTCATTGAAATAGGTGCTCTCAATTTAATCTGAATTATGCGGTATAGTCAATAAAAGAAGGGAATAGGAGTGAGGGCTAAATTGAAAGGAGCCAGAATTCAGAATCCAGAATCCAGGAGAGAAAACAAAAATAGTTTGCTCATCCTCCTGGCTCCTGGCTCCTAGCTCCTGACTCCTTAGGTTTGGCGCTATGCCAATACAGACAAGATGATGCTGAAAGATCTTCCTAAATTTATGCTATAGACCCAAACGAGCGAACCATCTGCCCCCGCGAGCCGCACGGTTTTCTTTATGAATCCGTTCGATCTTCTGCTCGTAGTATTTCTTGCACTGTTTGATAAAGTACTGAGATTTTCTCTGACTAGAAAGTCCCACTTTATCGAAGGGTGCATCCCAACATCCCAGCTTTAAGAGAGTCGGATCCAAATTTGGTGTTTTCAGCAATCTAATTTTGCTTTCGTAATACGAGATTTCACCAATGCGTTTCTTTTTCATCTTCCCCCCCTCACCCCATCATGTATCTTATTGTATACAAAGGCAAAGATGCCCAAGCCCTTCAAAAAAACAATTCTGCTGAAATACCAAATACTTATAAAATTCAACCATTTCCGCCGTCTCTAATTACTGCAACCAGTGTGCCAAAAGGAGCATGGTGTCAGGTGTCAGGTGTCAGGGAAAAGAAACACGAAAGCTGAAACCTGAAACCTCAATTCTGGATTCTGACTCCTGACTCCTTGCCCTTAGATGGTATGAGACATGCATGCTAGTTGCAGACCTACTCACTATATGGATGCGAGTCCAAATCGTATCTGGCTCTAAGCACAAGGCTTGTCAAATCTGCTGAAGTCGTGTTAGTAAGTGAATGAGATGTATGATAATTGAAGCTC
>CAMYLW010000120.1 GCA_947259475.1 Thermodesulfobacteriota bacterium | reverse complement strand
TACGGTGACGCGGCGAAGAAAAAGCAAAAGAAAGACGGGACGATGGTGAAATATTGACATTTGGCCTAATTCCAGATCGATCTTTATGCGGCGAGATGGGAGCAGAGGGCAGGAGAGAAACGACGCGGAGAAGGGGCGAGAAAAGGAAAGGCTTTTGGTCAGTTTTCCGTTGCGAGTAAGACATAGAGCAAGGAGTCAGAAGTCAGAATCCAGAATTCAGGAGGAAAACAATTATAATTGTTTTCCTATCAACTGCTGGCTACTGGATTCTTTGATTTCAGATTTTAGATCATTCTAATTCACTTTAGGCACTTTAGACATTTTAGGCATTTAAAGCTCCTCTATGCTCCAAGGCACCCCGCAAGAGTAAACGATATACATATTGGTATAATACTTTTTGGTATAAAATTATTCTGTATGGAGTGATCAACAAATAAGGATCTGGTATGGCACGGCTGAGGTAGGAGATGGGGAGAGTGACGAATCGAGTTCTATACACAATTTGTTTAACCGGGGATGACGCTCTCAAATGCTGGAATGGGCTTGGTTTATCCAAATCTTGAAGAATCGGTCACTGATGACAAATGCACCATTGCTGCGATCGATGACATCTCTGGTTAGGAGTGCCTCGACCGCTCGCTGTACGTTGCCCGGAGAACGAAGATTGTAACGCTGGAGAAAGTCTGCGGAAAACACCTTGACACCTTCAGGTTCTCCGGCAATTCCTATCAGGAACCTCCGTTGGTTTAACCCTAGAGACTCCCACAGAGCCGTATACGCATAGTTCTCCCTATCCAGCAGTAGACGAGTGGCGGATTCTATGGTTTCCTCAGCAACTTTGGTCCCCGTCTCACAAAGTTCCCAAATGGCATGGCATAGATGCTGGGTGTAAAAGGGGTGTCCGCCAGTCCTCTGGCAGATTGACCGGATCAAATCATCGCTTATTTCTTTGTCAGATTTTCTGAATCGTTGGCGGATAAAGGGTAGCCAGTCCTTGGCCTCGATTGGGCCAAGAGGATAGTGCCCCCCGGCGCGGTACAGTGGACGAGATTGATCGACAAACATTTTCTGAATGAGATGCTTGCGGCTGCCGAGAAAAATGTAGGATACTCCCTGCTGGTTTTGGATCGCACTTCTTATGGAACGCTCTGCAAAGTCACTACCGTATTCCAGTATGCGCTGGAATTCATCAAATACGATGACTAGTGTCCTGTTGCGTTTGGCGGCAATTTAACCTGGGGCGGCAAGGACTTCTTGTAGGGCAGGGGCGGTTACACCCGATTTACCGAATTCAAAACTAATCTGAGGATTCCCAGCAGCATCCGCGGAGATCGATGGTGTCAACCTGCTGAAGAATTGCCTGGCTGCTTGAAGCATTCTGTCGGCAGTAGTTGCCATGCTTTCGGCAATCGCCTTTGCGGATGCAATGGCGAATGACTCCTCTCCATCAGTGGGCCACAAATCAATGTAGGCGCTCAGGAATTGGCTTTTTGGTAACTTTTCTAAGACTAACCGTAGGAGAGATGTCTTGCCCATTCGCCGCTCTGAATACACGAAGAGGCGCTCGCCGTTCTCCATTGCTTTGACGAGGTCGGCCAGTTCCTTCTTTCTATTACAAAAAGCATCCTTGCCTACTACGCCACCATATCGGAATGGATTTATCATATTATGCACCTCGCATAACGCATTATGCGTAATTCTCGAAAAGAAGTCAATGTTTTCATGAAGTGCGTAGGGATCAGCAGAGCTCAGCTCTCATCGAGCTTCGCGTCATGTGCCTTCGGCGTCATTAGGTCAGTACGCTTCTCTGTCATTTGTTGTAATCGGTAGAGGACAGAGGGCAGGAGATTAGAAGTCAGAGGAAAGAAGAAAGGGATTTTTCTGTAGGAGCGGCTTTCAGCCGCGATCTTACGATTGCAACGGTTTGAACGATTTTAACGACTTTAACGGTTTAAACGATTTACCGCTTTCTGCTGACACCCGACACCCGACACCTGAAACCCCGAGATTTGGTGCTTGGGATTTGGGATTTTGAATGCGGATTGCGAAATGCGAAATGATAAAGTGTTTTGAAACTTGTGGCTGACCAATGATGGGACAAGATGAAGTGGGGGGGAGGTGCCTCCCACTAGCCCTGCTGGAACAATTCCAACAAAGCTAGGGGAGGCGGAGATAAAGTGGTAACAACTCCTTACCGGCTTGTTATCATCGGGGCGGATGGCCGGGGTTGGAGTTGTTGGTATTCCGGTTAGTAGACAGTAAAGGTTTTTTCAGCCAACTTTGTCCCCTGGTGAAACAGTTCGATAGTCAGTTTTCCTGGGACTATCTCTGAATTGGAATCAAATTTCCAGCCATCAAACGAGGGGGTACCGATCTGCCTTGCAGTCACCCACTCCTCGCTGGATTCCATTTTTGAATGTGAGACCTTAACTAGAAGGTCTACCTGACCACCTTCATCCTGGCCATTTACCACGTAGCGGATACCGAATTCTGTCCCGCCTTTTCCCGAAACTATCCGGGTACGTTTGACGAGTTCTTTTTCACCCACGATCTGAATTTCACCGCGATGGGTGTCCGGTGCTTCCTGCCAGTGGGCAAAAGTGGTTTTGTACAGGCCGTAGTCGATAATATCAATGCTGTTTACTTCGGCAGCAATTGAGGTGGCTGACCACAACAAAGGAATGGAAAAAATCATGCTCGCTATTAACCATCTTTTGATCATTGCTTTCATTTTCTTACCCCCCCCCCTGAATCTTAAATCTTGTTATCTGTTTTTGTTTGTTTATCTCCCTTTTGCAGAAGCGATGCCAAAAGAGAACAAAAGCTAAAAACGATGTAATATCAAGTATTTGGTGTAATCTAAATTTCCCAGAGGCTCTTGTTAA
The DNA here is from genome assembly GCA_947259475.1 of Thermodesulfobacteriota bacterium. Lineage (GTDB taxonomy): Bacteria > Desulfobacterota > Syntrophobacteria > BM002 > BM002 > BM002. Next base: position 3,060 of record CAMYLW010000120.1, on the reverse strand, counting down.
ATCGCAAAATTTGGCCAAATGACCAGATCTTTCTTGGCTAGATAACCAGGGGGGAAATGAGGATTTGGGAAGGCATAGAGCATGGGGCATAGAGTAAGGAGTCAGTAGCCATTCACCCTATTCGCTCTGTGCTAGGCGAGAAATAACTTTAGGCATTTTAGACACTTTAGACATTTTAGGCATTTAGGACTGGGGATTTCGAAAAGTGGATTGCGAAATGATGTTGGGCTATGCTTGGAGATCTTTCAGTTTCTTTCTTCGGTAGCGGAAGGAATAATAGCTCATTCTCAAAAGCTTCGCCGCTTTTGTTTCGTTGCCTCCCGCCTTCGTTAGAGCTTCTCTCAAGTAATGTTCCTCTAAGGCCTGGAGATCGAGGCCTTCATCCGGTAGGGTCGGAGTTCCACTGTCACCTTCAGCAGATTGTGGGGAAACACCCTCAAAGCCTCCCTCCAGACCAAGATCCTGTGGGGTTAGCTCGGGTCCAGGGCCAACGAGGATGCCCCTCTCCACCAGGTTTCTCAATTCGCGAATGTTTCCTTGCCATTGGTGATTTTTCAGATAACCTTCGGTCTCGAGAGAGAAACCGGTAAAAGATTTTCCGTGCTTATTACCGAATTCGGAAAGAAAGTGCCTGGCAATGGGCACGATATCGTCACGGCGATTGTTGAGAGCGGGGACCTCGACTTTAATAACCGCCAGCCTGTAGTAAAGATCCCGTCTGAACAGGTCCTTTTCTATCATGGCAACCAAATCTTTGTTGGTAGCTGAAACCACCCTGGTTTGGATTTGGAGCTTTTTGGTGCCCCCCACCCTGTAATATTCCCCCTCTTCAAGGAAACGGAGGAGCTTGGCCTGGGCTTCAAGGCTCAGATCGCCCACCTCATCCAGGAATAAGGTGCCGTCGGCAGCCTGTTCCACCAGCCCCTTTTTGCCAGCCGCCTGTGCTCCGGTAAAAGCTCCTTTCTCGTACCCAAACAGCTCACTCTCAATGAGGTCTTTGGGTATGGCAGAGCAGTTCAAAGTGAGAAAGGGCCCATTGAAGTTGGGGCTTTTATAGTGGATGGCGCTCGCTATCAATTCTTTGCCGGTGCCGGTTTCACCGAGGATGAGGACCGGAGTGTCGATAGCTTTGGCTACCTTGTCCACAAACTGCATCACATCCTGGATGGCATTGCTTTCTCCAACGAAGCACGGGATATTTTCCTTAAGGTACTTCTCCTGGAGGGCCTGGACTTCTTTCCGCAGTCTGATTCTATCAAGGGCGTTTCGAACACTAACCTCCAAGGCCTCTACATTAATGGGCTTGGTCATGTAGTCGGAAGCCCCGAGTTTCATGGTGGAGATTGCGGTGTCGATGTCGGTGGAGGCGGTGACCATAATGACCAGGGCTTCGGGATGGAGCTTCTTAATCTCGCGCAGAGCGTCTACACCGCTCATGTCCGGCAGCCCAATGTCTAGCAGAACCAAATCGGGAGGATCATCTTTGATTACCTCAATTGCACTCCCGGCTGTGGAGAAAGTCTTCACCTGAAATTTAGACTCCAGGGCCAGGCTCAACACTTCCCTCATGTCGGAGTCGTCATCTACGACATATATGGAATATGCGACCACTTTTCGTTAATCCTTTTCGCAATGGTTCGTAGAATGCTGAATCAGATAGATTGAGTTTCGGTATGGAATCTTACATACAAACATCATGCCAGGATGAGCATTTCAACTGAAACATATAAAAACAAAAAGCAACGAGATGGCCTTTTATCCCATTGGTCGTATCATGTCCAGATGGTACAGGCGGTCCTCGTAAAAGATTTACCTGAAGCTCAGTCCCACGCCAAGAAGGGTATTTTTCTCATCTGAACTTAAAAAATCGGACCACATTACCTCCGCTCTTGGAAAAATGTAGTTGGGCATTCATTTTCTGCGGGTAATTGCAGGGTGAGGGATAACAGGAAGCCCATAAGGATAAATACCCCCACCAGAGCGAAACCAAAAGCAAAAGAAACAGTATCAGCCATTATACCGAGGCCGGCTGGGATTGCTCCAGCCCCAATAAGAAAGGCAAGGGGAATCGTGAGTGAAACAGCCACGTTTCGGGAACTTGAAGGCCCTATGCAGGACAGGGCAGCAAAGCCTGCTGGAAAAAAACAGACTGCCAGCATTGGCTGGGCGAAAACAATGAGTACCATCCAGTAACCCTTTGTTACACCCAACAGGAACGTCATGGTACCGGTGAGCAGAAATACAGCTGCCATAATTTTCCTGGCACCGAAACGATCTGTTGCCCAGCCAGCAAGAAATGCCATGCCAAGGCCTGAAACGCGTGAAACAGCTACCAGAGTGTTGGCCCAGTATTGGTCCATGGAGCGCTCAGTGACCAGGTAGAGAGGCAGCATGGCATATACACCCAAACTGCCGGTGATGGCTAGGCTAAAGAGGATGGTCATAATCCAAAAAGCTGGTTTGGCCAAAATGGTTCTGACAGAGGTGACGCTGGGGGCATCTCCGGGGAACTTGCCACCCGTGCCAAACCGACCGAAGGTCATCCCTGCCACCATTGACGCTATACCCATTACAGCCAGAATTCCTCGCCAGGAAAACCATCGCAGCAGAACCTCAGATAGTAAAGGGGCCGCAACGAAGGCTAAATTTGGAGCCAGTTCGTGGATGGCTAGTGCTTTCCCCCACTGACTAGGACTGACCAACGACGTCAAGGTGGAGATACCAGATGGCAGATAAAGCCCTGCTGCCAATCCCAGTAATACCAGGCCCATGCTAATCCCTAGCAGGCTGTTGCTGGAAGAGATTACAAGGAGAGCAAGGCCAATAGCGGTGGCCGAGACAATTATTGTCCGTTTGTGCATGAGTCGCGAGGCTACAAAACCGGACCCCAGAAGAGATACGAAATATCCCGATGATATCAAGAGAAAGAGTGAACCTGCTCCAGCGTGATCCAGGCCCAAGTCTTTTTCAATGGTAGGCAGCAGAGGGGCAAGGATTATTCTGCCCAAAAAATTCAAGAAGAAAATCCCGGCCAAGAAAAGAATGGGGCCTATTTGTGAT
>CAMYLW010000119.1 GCA_947259475.1 Thermodesulfobacteriota bacterium | reverse complement strand
ATTTCTTCAAAAAACAGAGGGCAAACTGTGGATTACATCCCTTAATTCACACTTCTGCTCCCAGTGAATCTAGCACAAAGTGTGGTAGCTGAGTCTCAAAAGGAAAAGTGTGGATTAAAGTATGTTTGGAAAAAGAAAAGATAAGAAAGGAAAATCAGTAGCAACTGGTGCAGCTTCAGTAGGGTGTAAAGGTGTGTTGAAACAGTTTGGTATAGACACAGAAAAATCATATTCGACAAGAGTTACAGAATATGATAAAAGCGACACTGCGTTGTATCTGAAAGTAGGTGCGGCAAAATAGTAGAAATAGACTGAACTGCAACAGCAGTTGGATACTGTGAGACCACAATAAAGGAGAATTAAATATGGGTCATATTGGAACTCCAGGTGGAGATTTCTCAAGCTTTTCAGGCATTATAGAGGGGGATGAAACAATCTGCCGAAAATGTATGTCACATGAAGAAACAATAAATGCTGTGCGAGGATTCGCTGATAAACTGTCTGAAGAAGAAGCGAGCACAGGAAACTACACCTGTAGTAGATGTAATAAAGTAATAAAGTGAGGTGAAAAATATGTTTAAAGATGTAGAAGACGATTCATAAAAAACACATAACTCTACAAGAGACTGTGTCAGAGCACATAGTCTCTTTTTTTGTCTCTCAAGAGTCCTAGCTACTTCTCATTCCTGCTCACAATTATGAGTCCTTGTATATTGCGATTTTGTATCTATCTATAAATGCTAATGGTTTTCGTCATATCAGATGAAAGTGTGGATTAAAGTATGTTATATAAACTTTCAGAATATCGATTCGGACTTTAGTTATAAACAGTCAACTTTCACTACTAATTCCAGTCCTTACTACCTGCCTCCCGCATCAAAGAGTGGCTTGATTACCTGTCTATTCTTGCTGTAAAGCATTTTTAAGTCTAGTCTTGTGTCCCTCAGTAGCCTTTTCCAGTTTTTCATTTATCTCGGCAAAGCGAGCGTCAGCTGAAGAGAGCATTCTGAAATACCTCTCATCTATCATGGCCCGCTCCAGGTTGGAAGCTATGGCTAGGGCATTTGCTTCAGTTATTCTTCCGGAATCAACTTTTTGTATCTGCTCTTCAATATATTCAATCGATGTTTTCACTGACATCATGGTGATCCTATCGGGATTCACCACAAGCTTTCCTTGTTCATACAAACTCTTCATCTTTTGAATCCATTTTCTGTGCACCTCTTCATCCTTGGACAAGTCGGTCCAGAGATCCCGGGTACGGTGAAAATGTTCGGAGAATTTCCGATAGAGTTTTGATAAAGCCTTTTCATGAGCAGCGAGCGTATCTAGAAGCAGGATTATTTCGCTTTCTTTCATTTTAGAAATCCTCTGTCTACTGTTCTAGGAACAGCACTTTGCAGTTGCACTCATCCATCGAATCTCTTCTTTTGGCCCCAATCTCCTTCCACGGAACGTTTACAACTCTCTCTTCATGGGTCGGTGCCCACCTGTGATATAAGCAAAAAATATGCCCAGGAAAGACAGGAAATGGGCCGAGTCTATGTTCGACTTTTGTATCGTTAAATACCTGAAAAAAGCGTCGAAGCAATGAAAAGGATATAAGCTTTTGAAGTCAGAAAAGTTCATCTAATGATGAGATGAACCAAATTCACTCGCTCACTACGAAAGTTAATATTATATCCCTTAATGCACACTTTTCCCACCAGAAACCTCAACACAAGATGTTGAGAGTTGTCAAAGTAGGGGCGCTGGAGGAGGTGGAGCTTTCGTCTCCAACACAGAGGAGATACAGAGTCTTATCACAATGTGATGAAGATAGGTTGAATCGTCAGACCGATTGATCTAAGAAAGCCTTCCACTCACTGTTGTTCTCTCCATCTCACTCTCAGAGCCAAGACCACTGCCAACAAGTATGCCATAACCGCCAGAGCCAGGACCAGCCGGAAGCCCAAAGACATTGCCAGCAGTACAGTGAGCGGGGCGGCTGCTACAGAGGCAAAGCCGTTTATACCCCAGGCCCAGGGAAGTAGTCCTGGTGACCACTTCTCCAGAAGCAGCATGCCGGCCGGAAACGGCCAGCCCATGAGAAAAGCCAATGGTGCCAGGAGAGTGAGAACGAGTAAAAAACGGCCGGTGGTGTTCCAGGTGGCGACAATACCAAGGAGAGCGTGGCTCAGCCAAAGGACCAGGGGAGCGACCAGGGCAATACCGACTCCTGCAACGACGATCGCCTGCAGAGGCGAACGGGTCCATTGCCGACTACAAAGGCTGCCGCAGCCTGAAAAAAAGAGAAAGCCGCTTAATACCACCGCTACCGCAAGTAAGGGATCGCCCATGAGCAAAGTAAAGCGCTGCATCAAGCTCATTTCCAGGGCCAGAAAACCCAAGCCGAGCAAGAGGAAATAGCAAAAAGCCAGCCCGCGACCAGGGGGTGCGCTCCTCTGTCGGGCCCAAAAAAAGAGAGGAATGAGGAGCAGGAGTGCGGCCGCTCCTACAATTTGCCCAAAGGAAATGAGCAAAACAACGTAGCCTAACTCGAGACGCTGGAACCAGTGGTGACCGTGACTACGGATGAAGCGTGGTAAGGAGCGCCAACGAAAAAAGTCGAAAAAATAGGGTCGATCATCGGTAGCAGGGCGTACGTCAAAGGCCCAATCCTTAAAAAACTCATCTCGCTCAGACGAGAAGATTTTGCTGGCTGCAAACTGATAGAAGGACCCTTTGAACCCTTCAGGTCCAGTGAGCTGATTGAAGGGTTTTCTACTGCTGGGGTCAAATCCGGAAAGAGTGTCAATGTCCAGCCACAGTCTATCGCTGATTTCGATGAGCTTTTGAACCTGTGCCGGACGGAAAGGCTGGCGGGCAGCGAGGGTGCAGACGGCCAGGTGGTTTCTCAATTGGGCCAGACGGGCCATCGGTTCTTGGAGTCCAATTTTCTCCATAGAATCTGCCAGGGTGGCGAGAATCTTGATATTATCCCTGGGTGGCGACTGCAGGCCCCTGGTGATGGATATGAGACCCGTGGGAGTCAGATGTTCCAAACAGCCTGTCATCCCCTCCACAGTGAATAGATAGTTTTCATGCAACGAGAGGAGTCCGCTTACTCCAGCCGCCATGGACTCGGCGCCCACCACCTGGATAAGATCGAAATGTTCTTTTGAGTATTCCAGATAGTGCCGGGGCGAGGCCACATGGATCTCCAGGTCGTCACCGTTAAAGCTGTGACCAGCGACATTTGCAAGAGGACCGCGGAAAAGCTCCAGTATCTGGGGATTTTGCACTACTATGGTAATGTGAGATGCGCCGAAGCGTCTGGCAAGCCAGACATTGACGCCGCTGGTCTCGCCCAAAAGCAAGACCCTGGCCCCTGGAATTAAACGGTAGGCCACTGACATGGGGGTGTGGTCCAGGATGGCGGCCTCGTCTTGATCTTTGATGCGAAAAATGGGGCCAGCAGTGTCGCCGTCCGCTAGCAAGAGAGATTGAGCCGGGGGAGGGGTTGTAGCTGTGAGTCCGGCAAAAAGGGTGTAGTGGAGGCGAGACGATTTGAACACGTCCAGCCTGCCACGCGGCCCATGACGAGTAACCACGTGGTGCGCATCTCCCTGCTTCTGCCAGCGCTGGAGTTCAGCCAGCATCTTGTGCGGGTCTAGTCGCATTGGCACAGGTAAAGTCGTCAACTCCAAAGCCAAAAGGAGACCAGTAAACAAGGGGATAGCCGCCCTCCACCAAGAATTCTTAGCTTCTGACTCAGGTCTCCAGAGGAAAACTGCGGCCCAGACCGCCAGAGCAGCGGCCTGAATCAGTCGTGCCGGCGGCAGCCACAGCATCAGACCTACCGCAATGATAGGGCCAGCGCCACTGCCAATGAGATTGGCCCCGTAGACCAGATGCACCGATGAAGAAAAACGTATGAGGGTGAGACCGATAAGGACCCCAGCCAGAAGAAAAGGGAGGAAAATCAGAGCCTGATAACAGATGAGATAGAATATCTGCTCGCCGCTGAAAAGAATGTATCTTATGTTGAGCGGCAGGGTTTCTGCGAGGCGGTAACAGAGGGTTATGGTGACGGCCAGGGCAAGAGTGAGGCCGCGGCTCCACGTGAAGAAACGTGGAAGCAGCCGAGAACTGAACAATCCCAGCCAGGTACCGCTCGCTCCGAAGCCCAACAGAGCCAATGCCACCACGAGATAGGCAAAATGATGCCAGCGGGAGATGGAAAGGGTGCGCATCAGGGCCACTTCCAGGCCAAGCACTGAGGCGGAAATAATCGCCACAGCTGCCAACTCCCGCAGGGCAGGCTTGTCCGGAGGGGAGGTGCCGACCGGAATTTGTGAACGCTGGGGGGCGGTGATGCTGGCTCCTTTTTTCAGCAAAGAGTTGAATAAATCCGAAATCCGAAGCACGAAACACGAAACAAATTCAAAATACGAATGTTTAAATGTTCAAAACGGAACTACTTTAAAAGACTTGTCTGGTGTTTGAATCATTTGGATTTTGGAAATTCGGATTTCTAATTTGAATGCCACCAGCTCTGTGGTCCCAGGCTTACTGCGCTTTTTGCACGGCTCCGGTCATTGGTACAAATCGCACCGGGAGGAGTTCTCTGGTCCGCACTTTTCCCTGGTTGTCCTTTGTTACTACCATTAACCGCTGGACCTGGTAGACCCCTCCAACTGGAATTACCATACGCCCACCTTCACGGAGCTGTGCGATCAACGGGGGAGGGATGTGTCCCGCAGCGCAGGTAACGATGATCCCATCAAATGGAGCCTCCTCAGGCCAGCCAAAATAGCCGTCACCTACTCTCACTTTCGCGGTGCTGTAGCCGAGCTTTTGCAAGCGCTCTTGAGCTTCGTTGCCAAGCGCACCAATGATTTCCATGGTAAATACACTGGGTGTCTGTTCAAATAGTACTGCCGCTTGGTAGCCGCTGCCGGTCCCTATTTCCAGTACCTTTCCGCCCGGTTTCATCTCCAGGGCCTCGGTCATAAGCGCAACAATATAGGGCTGAGAAATCGTCTGGCCATGTCCAATGGGTAGCGGGTGATCCGCATAGGCCTGACGTTGCAGAGACCAGGGGACGAAGAGGTGGCGGGGAACCTGACGCATGGCCTCCAGAACCGAGGTGTCGCGGATTGCTGGTCGCCGCTGAACCATTTGGGTTTGAACCATGTGAGCCCGTTCTTCCTGAAATTCTGAAAGGCGAGGGGGTGTCCAATTTTTCTTGGTGGGATCTGAAATTTGCGCCTTCTCCTCCGGCTGACTAACTGCATTGGGCAGCGGGGAGCAAAGCAGCAGGAGCAAACTCGCAACTATTCCGGCGACTGCTGTAGGATGGATGCGAAGATTCGGCTTCATAGTAGCAAAAGATCCGTGTTTGTTTTTAAACGGTGATTTTTCACTTCCATATTGCAACATAACAAAGGGGCTTTAGCCCGGTCAAGGAAAGGGACATTACAGATGGCAGATTGCAGATTGGAGATTGAGACTGCAAGAAGTCATTGTTAGAGGGCTGGACTCTTCAATCCTAAATCTGAAATCAAAGAATCCAGTAGCCAGTAGTAAGCGGTAAAAGGTAAATTGTTATCGAACACCTAATATCTCAAATCCCTCAATTCCTAAATCCGCAATCTACAATCTCAAATCTGAAATCTCTCGATTTGACTAGTCGTTGGCCAGTGGTTAAATTATCTGCAATGAGAAATTGAGGGGGTGAAGCGTATGGAAAGTGAGCTTGGCAGTACGCCTCTAGCGCATCAGGAGGATTGTGATTGTTGCTGTGGCTGTGATAGCTTTGCCGAAAGGGATGATTATCCCAAAGATGAAGAAGGGAATCCCATTTACAGGCCACTTTGAGGACATGCATGTTGAAAAGTTCAAAGGCCCGCCTTGGCGGGCCTTTTTTAATTGTGATTTGAGAGCCAAAAAGCAGCGGACCCGAGTAACCCTCCGCTACCGTATAATGACTAT
>CAMYLW010000118.1:7376-9347 GCA_947259475.1 Thermodesulfobacteriota bacterium | reverse complement strand
GTTGCCAAAAGTTGGCTAAGAGGCGTGGGCCTTGTGGTTAAGAAGAAGAAATAGATAAATATAACTGACAAAAAGGCGCAGACATGCTTTTGTAGATATCGGGGCTAGTGTGTGCGCCTTTTTTTCTCAATTAATCAACGGTATCGAACCAAACCAAGAATCCGTTTGAAGGCTCCTATAGCTCTTCGCAAGGGGCCACTGTATTTTTGGGTATAAGCCTCGACAATACTATCAGCTTTCCCTTCCCAGCCAAAATGATCGCCCAATTGGCTCCTGTGTTGAATTATCCACAGATAGAAATCCGTCTCCGTTCTGCGGGGGAATTCTTTCATAATACGGTTTTTACGAATGGCATCTGCCAGAGGCGTATAGACTTTGTCATACCAGGAGCAGGCAGCGTCAGGAAGGGACACCTCTCCTCCCTCGAGGTCCTCTAGATAGTATTTGTGTGCCTGGATGTGTTCCATAAGGATGGGATATCCGCCCAAAAGAGTCAACTGAAGCCCAGGATTGGGACGAGTCTTCCCTAATCGGGTGTCCTTAAGAAACTGATAGTACGTTTCCTGGATAGCTAGCTCTTCAAAGTCTGTATCTTTGTCAAGGTAAACGTCGCAAGCATATTCATAGATCAGGGCTTCAATGTGTTTCACTCCTTTGGTCCGAGCCACTGAGATTCTGTGGTGACCATCCTTGACGAAATAGGCATCACATACCTTGTATAGTGCCACTGGGGGAAGACTCTGTTTGGCATAATGGGCTTCGTCCACCTTTTTCCAAGGAAATGCCTGGTAAAACTCCGATACCGGCCCTCACTTCCCACAATGCTATCAATTGGAACAGTCTGTACGCCCAGGTCTCTAACAAAACAGACCTCCAGTTTGTCTTTTACCTCTTCAAACGGAAGAAGCCGGTTAGACCTTCGCGAGATGAACCCCTTTATCTCATCCCAAAAGGCTTTTTGCCTCGCTTGAATGAAATCAGTGTCAGCGCGGTGTTCTTTCTTCGCGCGTTTTGTTGTTCTGTCATCGAATAGAGGCATCATCTAAGTCCAGTACTCTATAATTGTTCGTATTAATAATTCTCGTGGATAGATAATGACTAACTGACTTCTTTTTTCCTGGATCAGGCCGAGTATGCCCATGAATGAGATAGGCGGGCCTGTATCTTTTCATAAACTTCAGAAATTCTTTAAAGCCCCGATGGGCTATAGTCTGTTCATCATGAATGCCAAACGGGGGTGCGTGGGTTATCAATATATCCAGATACCGTTTGTATTTGATCTTATTCAGTGCCATTCGGGGGATCATTCTGCGAACCTTGCGCTGCATTTGCTTTTCGGTGTACAAGTATTTTCCATCCCGGTAACGGAAGGCACCTCCCAGGCCGCCAATGAGCAATCCTTCGAAAGCTATTACACTTTCATCTATATTTTTGCATCCCTGGGCAAAGGGTTCTTTTGGTAGATACGCTTGCTCATCATGATTCCCCGGCACATAGTATAGTGGGACGTTAAGACTGTTCAGCAGATATTCCAGATAATATGAAGGCAGGTCACCACAGGCGAGGATCAACCGGACTCCTTGGCATTTTTCTCTGAGAATGTCTTCCTTGAAGAATAGTTTTTCGACTTTGTCGCTGACTGTGAGAACTCTCATTATCTCCCACTAAACAGAAACTAGACTTTAGTAAACTACGATTATCCTTTTTCTCTACTTTGTCAAGTGAGCTCTAGGGTGTGGATTTTTTTCTAAAAAAGTCATCGATATCTCGTTGACAGAGGAAGGTTTTTAGGATAATTGCGGTATAATTCACCCTACTAGGAATAATGAAAAATTTGGGCCACTTCATACTCTTTCAGAAAATTCTCAACTGCTGTGACGTTTCTAGCCTATTCGAGGGCTTGGGCCAGAGCTTCTGGCATAGCCTTTGCACTTGTCAAATGCTTCTAAGTTTTTGAGTTTCCTGATTTAA
>CAMYLW010000118.1:0-7346 GCA_947259475.1 Thermodesulfobacteriota bacterium | reverse complement strand
TATCCTATGCTTAAAACTAAGGAGCATCGATGCTAGTCGTCGGAGAAAAGATCAACACGAGTCGGAAGAGCATTGCAGATGCGGTCAAGGAACGTGATGCCGAGTTCATTGGCGAGGTGGCACGGGAGCAGGCAGAAGCCGGGGCCCATTATATTGACGTCAACGCCGGAACTTTTCTAGACCAAGAAATAGACTGCCTGTGCTGGCTGGTGGAAGTAGTTCAAAATGAAGTGGATCTGCCTTTGTGCTTGGACAGTCCGAATCCAAAAGCCTTGTCCGAAGCGATCAAACACCACAAAGGTGAAGCGATGATCAATTCCATTTCATTGGAGAAAGACCGTTACGAAACTCTCCTGCCCGTCATTACCGGTCAACCGTGTTGTGTGGTGGCTCTTTGTATGGCTGAAGCATCAATGCCGAACAGCGTGGAAGAAAGGGTTCAAGTGGGGGCAGAGCTCATCAACAAGCTCACAGATCAAGGGGTGAACACCATTTGCGGGCTTTCCAACATCTCTTTCGGCCTGCCAATGCGCAGCCTGATCAATCGCAATTTTCTATCTCTGTGCATGAACGCGGGTTTGTCTGCAGCCATACTGGATCCCACTAACAAACAATTGATGGCGACATTGCTGTCCACGGATATGCTTTTGGGACGGGATGAATATTGCGAAAACTTTATCGAGGCCTATCAAGGTGGCCACATTAGCGGCTTGTCGTGAAAGGGAGAGTATAAGCCAGTAAAGACAGCAAGAGATTCCAGATGTGTGAAGTGTAATGTGAGATTATCCTCTCTTTTCTTGCATCCCACATCTCAGGTCTCTGGAGCTTCGTGGTGAAAACCAAACTCAAAGGGGGAATGTATGAGTGAATTTAAAGCGCTAACCGATGCTGTGATCAAAGGAGACATCCAAACGGCTGTGGCAGAGACCCAGTCAGCTCTGGATGCTGGCAGCAATGTTCAGGACATCCTGGACCAGGGTCTCATTGCCGCCATGGACCAGGTAGGAGAAAAGTTTTCAACGGGTCAGATGTTTGTCCCTCAGATGTTGCGCTCTGCTAAGACCATGCAAGAATGCATGAAACTGATCAAAGCGCTCTTTCAAGAAGGCCAACTAAGCACTAAGGGAAAAGTCGTTATCGGAACTGTGCGGCAGGATTTACACGACATCGGCAAAAACCTGGTTGCCATGATGATGGAAGGGGCGGGATTCAGCATAACGGACCTTGGCGTTGACGTTTCTCCGAAAGATTTCACCCAAAAGGCTCAAGAAGTGGGGGCAGACATCGTGGCCATGTCTGCTTTGCTCTCCACCACAATGCCGGCCATGCGTGAATTTGCCAGTGAGATCAAGGCCGACTCTTACGCACCTGATGCAGGTTCCGCGGTGATTGCGGCCAAAAAACTACTCGGCATTACCTGAACACGGATATAGGAGTAGGCTATGGAACGGTCAGAAATTCCCACCTTTCAGCCGCGGCTCAAAGTACTAAACCGCGAACAGGCCTTGGCAATCCATGGGGCGGCTCTGGAGATCCTTGAGAAAACGGGTTTTAAGATGGAGCATCCCGGTGCCTTGGAGATGCTTGCCGACAAAGGTTGCAAGATTTCCGATGGTGATTGGGTCCGTATGCCCCCTCATCTCGTTGAAGAGGCTCTGAAGACAGCTCCGAAACAAATAAGTCTCTATGACCAAAAGGGTGCCAAAGCAATGGACCTCACCGGTGAAAACTCCTTCTATGGCACTGGCTCGGATGCAACCTTTACTCAGGACGTGGAGACCGGTGAACGGAGACGAGCGGTTCTTAAAGACGTCAGTAACTTCGCCACCTTGGTGGATGGCCTGGAGAACATCGACTTTGCCATGTCTATGTCCAACCCTGAAGACGCCCCAATCGACGATATCTACGTCTATGTTTTTGCTGAAATGCTCAGGAACACCAACAAACCCATAGTTTTCATCGCGGACAGCGGCAGAGACATTGCCAAGATTCATGAGATGGCTTGCCTGGTGGTAGGAGGAGAAGAAGAGCTTCAGGGAAAACCATTTATTCTGAATTATTCAGAGGCAATAAGCCCCCTACTATTTCCTGAAAATGTGATGGAAAAACTCATTTTCTGCGCCCAAAAGAAGATCCCCCTTTGTCTTCCCTCTGGGTCCAATGCAGGTGGTGGCGCTCCGGTAACCCTGGCCGGGGCCATGGCCCTGGGAATCGCAGAAAATCTGGCGGGTCTGGTGGTGCATCAGCTTGCCGGCAAAGGTTCTCCTTTTCTCTTTGGTCCCAATGTAAGTGCCATGGACATGAAGTCCAGCGTGGTCTGCTATGGTTGCCCGGAATGGAGTCTCACCCAAGCCGCCTTGGCTGACATGCGAGACCAGATCTATGGCCTGCCGATCTGGGCCTTTGCCGGAGCCTCGGATGCCAAGGTAATGGATGCCCAAGCTGGAGCTGAAGCCATGTTTTCCATTCTCACCGCCCTGCTCTCGCGCGCGAACCTGATCCACGATGTGGGTTTTCTGGAATATGGCAGCACCTCTTCCCTTGAGATGATTACGATGGCCAACGAACTGATAGCCATGAGCCGTTTCTATGTCCAGGGAATCCCCGTAAATGATGGTACTCTGGCTCTGAAGGCCATAGAAAGGGTAGGCCGCGGCGGTCCTGGGTCCATTTTTCTCATGGATGACCATACTTATGATCATTTCATGCAAGCCTTGTTTCTACCGAAGCTTTTGGACCGTTCCCGCTACGATGCCTGGGAAAACGAAGGTGCCATGGACCTTTACAAGCGTTGCAACATGGAGGCTAAGAGGATTCTTTCCGAACACGAGGTGGATACCAAACCAGACGCAGTGCTCAAAGAGATAGAACAGATTCTTGAGAGTTAGCTTTCAGCAATCAGCTATCGGCTGTCAGCAAGAGAGGGCTGCAAAGATCTTGTAGAGAGAAGCCATTAGAACTTTAGGAGAGAGTTTTGCGTACTATTTTTCCTATATCTTAGGTACGTTCAATCGATTTTAGTGGAAAGAAAGGAGTTACATCGTCGTGTGTTGTAATTTGCTGAACGCTGACTACTGATGGCTTACTAATACGGGGCTTCACCATGCCAATGCGTTTACCACCATACAGGCCACTTTCGCCTGAAGATGTAAGAAAGATAGACCAGACGTCCCGCCGGATATTGGGGCGTGTAGGGATCAGAATACTCGAACAAAACTATCTCGATATACTTAAGGCGGCAGGGGCCATTATTGACCAGGGCGACCAGAAAGTGCGCTTTGAGGCTGCTTGGTTGGATGAAGTCTTGGCTCGAGCCCCCTCTCAGTTCGTTCTCTATTCTCGAGACGGAAAAAACGATGTGCACCTCGGAGAGGGAATGGTGCATTTCGCTAATGGAGGCCGAGTATTTCGTATCCTCGATATGGGCACTGGCGGTTACCGTCTCACCATGCTGAGGGATGTGGCTCACACCGCCACCCTGGTGAATCAACTGGAGAATATAAGTCTCTACATCATTGCATGTCAGGCTCATGACTTGGAGCCTCAATACTACCATCTCAACGATTTCTATCACGCCCTCAACTTCACCTCCAAACATGTAATGGGAGGCTGTGATGATGCTGAGGGTGTTAAACAAATGTGGGAACTTGCACAACTCATTGCGGGAGGAGAAGAAGAGCTTCGAGAAAAACCCTTCGTTTCGGTAATAAGCAATCCTATAAGCCCCCTTACCATTGACGCGAACACGCTAGAGATTCTCACTATCTGTGGCACCAGCGGCATCCCTGTCACCTGTGCCCCGGCACCCATCTCTGGTGCCACCGCGCCGGCTACCCTGGCAGGTACCTTATGCCAAATGCATGCGGAGGCGTTGGCGGGTGTAGCTATCACCCAGGTATGCGCCCCCGGGGCGAAGGTACTCTATGGGGCTGTGCCCAGCACCATGGATATGCGACATATGGAATACACCATGGGCTCCGTTGAAATGGCAATAATGAATGGAGCTGCAGTACAACTGGCGAAACTTTATGATTTCCCCATTTACGCCTCGGGTGGCGTTACTGAGGCCAAGAGGCCTGACATTCAGTCTGGCTGTGAAAAAACTTTTTCTAACTTGATGGTTGCCATGAATGGAGCGGATCTTATTCATTTGGCAGCTGGGATGTTGGATTCAGGGAATTCGATTTCCTACGAACAGTACGTGATAGATAATGAGATCATTGGAATGATCAACAGGATCCTTTCGGGTATCAGCGTGAACGAAGGTACTCTCGGTTTCGATGTGATTGAAAAAGTCGGCCCGGGAGGAAATTATGTTATGGAAGATCACACCATCGAACACATGAAGGAGGAATTCTTCTATCCTGATCTGGGTGTTCGCTGTAACTTCGATATCTGGGAGGAGAGAGGCAGGCCCAGCATGTTAAGCCGCGCCAACGATCTGGTCGATGAAATTCTGGACGATGGCAGAGAGGGGTTGTTGGATACGGATTTGATTCTTGAAATAAAAAAGAAGTTCTCTGGTATTCAAAATCTCTAAACTACATATTAAACTACTATTTGACAACAATGATAAAGAGGGGCGAAACGAAAATAGATGCGCCCATCGACAAGTCTCATTGCATGTGGTGTATTCAGGCCAACCTTGGAGCACCTGGGGGTGGAAGAGAGATACCCTCGCGTGCGTTCTAGTTACCTTCCTTCCAACCTACACTTGAGGCCGCAAGACTTAAGAAGACAGCTGTCAGAGACAATCACATCTGCCAGACAAAGAAACGAACGCATCCTCTGCCTTTACGGGACCTGTTTTCCTGACATCGATGACTTCTGCAGACACCAAGGGGTGACTAAAGTCCCAGGGTTTCACTGTTTTGAGATGCTCCTTGGCAGTGAACAGTACGAGAATATCATTAACGAGATGCCAGGCACCTATTTTCTGGAAAGAGATCTCATTCTGAATTTCGAGGAATACTGCCTGGAACCACTCGAACTCCATGACGAGGAAATGAGAAAATCGTTTTTTGAACACTACGAGAGAATAGTATATCTGAGACAGCCGTCAGATCCTGATTTGTTGTCCAAAGCCAATGAACTGGCTACATTCTTGCAACTTTCCTTAGAGATTCGGGATGCGGATTATTCGCACTTGAAAAAAATACTCAACGACTTATTCTAAGTCGGTGAAGCTGTACAGTTGGAGAGTGTAGCTGGCTGGAGCTAGTATAGGACCAGCAAAGATGAAAAAGCCTAAGAGCAAAAAGAAGAAAAAGAAACGGCGTCCTTTTGCCTTACCCCCTGAAAGAAAACAGAAAAGGAAGCACGTTTGGCTCAAAGTCTTGCCCGATGACCTCTGGGTGAAGGTCCGTCGGGGAAAGACCATCTTAGAGGCTCTCCAAAAGACGGATGTGGAATTGGAAGGGGACTGCGGTGGCCTAGGGCAGTGCGGCAAGTGTAAAGTGAAGATCCTTTCTTCCATGGGTCCGCCTTCCACAGAGGCACAAGAACTGCTCGACGCAGATGAGCTCAAGGCGGGTGTCCGGCTGGCGTGCCGCACCAAGATTAGGAAGGAATTCACCATCTATGTCGGCGAGCCTGAGACCGAGGATACCTATTATCAGATTCTTAAAACGGGCCGGAGGCCACTTTTCTATCTCGATCCTCTGCTGGAAAAGCAGTTGGTTAGCTTGCCCCAGGACGCTCACAATGGAGGACTTGCTGATCTCGAGCGGATCAGACTGGCAATGGGACCTAACTATGACGATTTGACTGCCCCACTCAACTGCCTTCGCTCCCTGCCCAGCATGCTGGCAAAAACACAGTTTCACGGAGCTGCAGTGCTTCACGGAAAATCTCTGCTTGCCTGGCAGCCGCGGGAGGAGGGGGGCCGCCGCTACGGATTGGTCTTTGATCTAGGTACGAGCACTTTGGTGGGTAAGCTTATCAGTTTGCTCGACGGAAATGAGGTCGCCGCCATCTCTCGTCTCAACAGCCAAAGTAAGTACGGTTCGAACGTCATCAGCCGTCTGCAGTACGTCAAAGAAAATTCAGAGGGGCTTCAACGTCTAAACGAACTTCTGATAAAAGATTTGAACCGCATCACAAAACGTCTTTTGTATGTCGGCGGGTTGCAACCGGAGGACATTTTCATCGGAGTTGCTGCGGGAAATACTACCATGCAGCATCTATTGTTGAGTTTGGATCCCAGGGGCATCGCGCAAGCACCTTTCAATCCCGTTTCCACAGATGGCATGATCGTGAAAGCAGGAGATGTGGGTCTCGAGGTAAACCCTGAGGCCCTGCTCTACGTGATGCCTACTAGATCCGGCTACATTGGCGGAGACTTAATCAGCGCCGTCCTTGCTTCTGGCGCCGCAGAGCAGGACGATTTGATGATTTTGGGTATGGATTTAGGTACCAACGGGGAGATTTTTCTCGGCAATCGCAAGCGCTTGCTGACCTGCTCGGCAGCGGCAGGTCCCGCCCTTGAGGGTGCGAAAATCTCCCAGGGGATGATTGCCAGGTCTGGAGCGATTGAGGGTGTCAGCTCAGGGAATGGCGACTTTTCGTGCAGAGTCATCTCGAACATCAAGCCCAAGGGAATTTGTGGGAGCGGGCTGGTTGATCTGGCAGCAGTGCTGTTGCACGCTGGCATCGTCGACCATGAGGGTTTGATCCAACCTGACCTGGAAAATGTAAACGATATCCCAGGATCGAGAGTCATTGAAAGATCAGGGGTCTATGACTTTTTGGTGGCAGGACCGGATGAGAGTTTCGATGGTAGACCGATTTATCTCACCCAACAGGACATTCGTGAACTCCAGCTCGCCAAGGGTGCTGTCGCAGCCGGCATCAGAACCCTGTTGGATGAAATGGGTATTGGGGTGGAGGGCATTGACCGTGTCTATCTAGCCGGTGCCCTCGGAAATTACGTTCACCCCCTCAGTGCCATGCGCATCGGTCTCATTCCCAGGGTAAGACCGGACATCGTCCAGTCTCTCGGCAATGCTGCCAGCACAGGCGCTTCCATGGTGCTGTTATCTAAGGCTTACTGGCAGAAGGCCAATGAGCTGGCCCACTCCATCGAGCACATCGAGCTCTCCACCCGCCTCGACTTCAATGAGTACTTCGTTGAAAGTCTGAATTTTCCCCAAGAGAATCTTTGGTAAAAAGGCTTAAGGCTCCAGGCGCAGGGCATAAGGTAAGAATGCTTCTTGAGCCGTGAGCCTTACGCCTCACTCTAAAGCTTGGGCCATTGCCCAACTGTTTCCACCGCTTGACCGTCTCCGAAATTATCTGTAAATGTTCGGAAATAATAGAGTTCTTCTTTGCTCCGGATTATAGAGTAT
>CAMYLW010000117.1 GCA_947259475.1 Thermodesulfobacteriota bacterium | reverse complement strand
AGAGGCCAGTACGCAGGACTTTTACCAAGAGGGTTTAAAAATAAAAGATTACCTGGAAGCTGTACGTATACCCCTGATCATAAATGATAGAATCGATATCGCTCTTGCCCTGGATGCTGATGGCGTCCATCTGGGGCAGGAGGACATGCCTGTCGATGTGGCTCGAAAGATACTCGGGCCGAACAAAATCATCGGCGCTTCGGCATTCACCAGGGATGAGGCTGTGGCTGCAGAGTCAATGGGAGCAGACTATCTGGGACTGTCACCGATCTTCGTTACTACGACCAAACCCGAATTAGCAGCAGAGATAGGGATGGAAGGAATATCGTCCTTGAAGCGGGCGGTGAAGATTCCTATTGTGGGGATTGGTTCCATGAATCAATCGAATGCATACGAGGCGGTCAAGATGGGGCTGGACGGTGTTGCGGTGGTTTCTGCTATATGTTCCCAGGAGGATCCGAAGGCAGCCGCCGCAGCAATTAGGGCCGAAGTAATGAGGGCCAAAGGGCTGTAGCTAGGAAAGCGGCGAGCAAAAACAGACTAGAGTGCTAGAGGTTGAGAAATCCCAAATTCCAAGCACGAAGCACGAAACAAATCCAAAATCCGAATTTTCAAATGTCCAAAACGTAAATACTCAAATAAACTTCTTTGTTTCGATCATTTGGATTTTGGGCATTCGAATTTGTTTCGGATTTCGATATTCGATATTCGGATTTTCTTGGCGGTAGGTTGGCTTAAAGCCACAGGCTGAATCTGCCATGAATTCTTCAGTCGTGAGGTTGAAGTGAAATTAAAAGACATTGGTGAATTTGGGTTTATTGAACGAATAAAAGGCGGTTGTCTCATCAGAGACGAAAACGTCATCAGCGGTATAGGGGATGATTGCTGTGTATTCAAGACCTCCGCCGAGGTGGCTACCCTACTGACAACCGACATGCTGGTGGAGCAGATTCATTTTGTCCTGGAGGCAATACCCCCGTATCAGCTGGGTAGAAAATCGCTGGCAGTCAACATGTCCGACATTGCCGCAATGGGGGGCACTCCGAAAGAGGCGGTAATATCCGTTGCCATCCCTGACACGGTTGATCTGGAGTTCTTGGATGCTCTTTACGATGGCATGAAATCAATGGCAAAGGAATTTGAGGTAAATCTTCTCGGAGGTGACACCACTTCCTCGCCGGGACCCTTGATTATCAACATCGCACTGGTGGGTGAAGCTCGGGAGGAGGAGGTCCTTTACAGATCTGGTGCCAAGGTGGGCGATGTGGTCTTTTTAACAGGGCCGGTGGGATCTGCCGCCGCAGGTCTCGATATCATACTGAAAGGAAGAGGGTCCGATGAATGGGGGGAACTAATCGAGGCCCATCATAACCCTTATCCCCAGATAAGAACAGGGCGGACCATTGCCAATATGAAGGTGGCAAACTCGCTGATCGATGTCTCCGACGGCGTTGCTGCGGACTTAGGTCACATCTGTACAGAATCAAAATTGGGCGCAATCATCGAAGAGAAAATGATCCCTACGACGGAACTATTTAGAGCATATTGCGAGAAGTTCCAGGAGGACTCACGACATCTTTCACTCCAGGTGGGAGAGGATTACGTCCTTCTGGGGACTGTGCCCGTAGAGTCGGCTGTCAGGCTTCAGGAAGCCCTGGAATCCAACGGTTGCCAATTTCACTCCATAGGGAAGACTGTGGCTGAGTCGGTCATGAGACTCGAAGGTCGAGATGGCTCTGTAGAGGTGATCGAAGCAAACGGCTGGGATCATTTCAGATAGTTTGATATCCATCCCCAGTTTCAGCCTGGCGATACTCTGTAGTCTCAAAACCCATCCAAGCGGCGGAATCCGGCATGACGGCATCGGTAAATCCCTCCACGATGTTAGATTTTGTTTTGGTGATCTCAATTGGCATAGATCATGCTAAATAACCCCCCGATACGTTTCATCAGAATCTCACCAGGAAGATAGATAATAGATCCGGACTTAGAAAAGGGAAAGCCATGAGGAAAGGTTTGCTTGTATTCCTTTTTTGTCTATTCCTTCAGTGGAACCTGGCGCCTCCTGTTTGTGCTGCTGGGCGACTGAAAGTGGGAGTACATGATAATCAGCCCCTGGCATTTGTTGACGCCGATGGTCAGGCAAAAGGCTTTATCATAGATATCCTTGAATACATTGGCGCCAAAGAGGGATGGCGCATAGACTATATTCCAGGTTCTTTGACGGAGTGTCTTGAGAGACTGAGAAAGGGAGAGATAGATCTTGCTGTTGGCATTGAATACTCTAGAGAAAGAAACGAAGTCTACGATTTCTCCTACGAATATATATTTTCTGACTGGGGTGTAGTCTACACTCAAGAAGGTTCGGATATAAATCAAATTGTTAATTTGGACAACAAGAAAATAGCCGTCGTTCACGGTGATATTCATTATCACAACTTAAGAAACCTAGCTAAACAACTTAAATTGAAATGTAGGTTTGTAGAAGCCTATGAATACGATGCTGTTTTAGAACTCATTGCACGGAAGAAAGTAGACGCAGGTGTTGTCAATCGATTGTATGGTCTTGAATTTGAAACGAACTATAAAGTTAGTAGAAGCCCTATCATCTTCAGCCACACTGAAGTCCACTTTGTAGTGCCAAAAAAGAAACATCGCGAGCTCATTCGAGCAATTGACAAACACTTGACACCCCTGAAAAGCGACAAGAGTTCAATCTATCATCAAGCACTGGACAAGTGGACTCCCACCAATGTGAAATGGCAATTGCCGAAATGGTTGGTGGGAATATTAGCGGCTGCCGGCGGATTATTACTACTGTTTCTTGTGACCGGTTTGATTCTCAGAGCACAGGTGAAAGCTAAGACTGCTGAACTTTCTTTCATCAATCAGGAATTGCTTGCAGAAAATGCTGAACGCAAGCGTGTTGAGAATGTGCTCAGATTTACACAATTCTCTGTTGACAACGCCGGAGACCCAGCTTTCTGGATGGGGCCCGATGCCAGATTTATCTACGTAAACGATACGGCGTGCTCCTCGCTCGGATATTCACGCAAGGAACTGTTGTCAATGACCGTACATGACATAGACCCAGACTTCCCAGCGGCAGCCTGGCCAGAGCATTGGCAGGAAGTCAGGAGAAGAGGTTCTTTCATTGTTGAGTCTCGGCACCGAACCAGGGAAGGTAGAGTCTTCCCGGTGGAGATTACGGTTAATTATCTGGAATTTGAGGGCAAAGAATACAATTGCACTTTCGCACGAGACATCACCGAGCGCAAAGAAGCCGAAAAAGAAAAAGAAAGGATGCAAGTCCAACTGCGCCAAGCTCAAAAAATGGAAGCTGTGGGCACCCTCGCCGGAGGCATTGCCCACGACTTCAACAACCTGCTTCAGGCTGTTCAGGGATATGCCCAGTTACTTCTTCTTAAAAAAGATGGTGACGATGACGGGCAGCGGGAACTCCAGCAAATTGTCCGCGCCGCCGAAAGAGGTGCAGACCTCACGCAGCAGTTACTTACCTTCAGCCGCAAGATAGAAAGCGAGCTACAGCCCATCGACTTTAACCGTGAAGTGGAAAATATAAGGCTGTTACTGGAGCGGACTATTCCCAAGATGATAGAGGTTGAATTCCACTTGGCCGAAAACCTCAAGATGGTCAATGCAGACCCCGGCCAGGTAGAGCAGATCCTCATGAACCTAGCGGTAAATGCCAAAGATGCCATGCCCGACGGTGGAAAGCTAATAGTTGAAACGGCTAATGTCATCCTGGATCAAGACTACTGTAAAATCCATCGGGTGGCCAACCCCGGGAGCTATGTTCAGTTAACAGTTACTGACACCGGTCACGGCATTGATAAAATGACCATAGAACATATCTTTGAGCCCTTCTACACCACGAAAGAGACCGGCAAGGGTACTGGTTTGGGATTGGCCACGGTTTATGGAATAGTCAAAAGCCACAAGGGCCACATTGTGTGTTACAGTGAGCCCGATGAGGGCACTACCTTCAAGATTTATCTGCCAAACATTGATTCCACCCAAGAAGCCAGGAAGGCGGAGGAACATCTGACCGAGCCCGAGGGCGGAAGCGAAACCATTTTGCTCGTGGACGATGAAGAACCAATCCGCGGCCTTGGCACTCAGATACTGGAAGAGTTTGGCTACACTGTTCTCACGGCCGCTGACGGCGAAAGTGCTCTGCATCTTTACAGTGAAGAGCAAAAGAAGATCGACCTGGTTATTCTAGATCTGATTATGCCTGGCATGGGTGGCAAGCTCTGTCTGCTTGAGCTGTTGAAGATCGATCTCGCGGCTAAGGTAGCCATTGCCAGTGGCTACTCCCCAGACGGACCCACAAGAGAAATCCTAAAAAACGGGGCCAAAGGTTTTATCAGTAAGCCTTATGACCTGAGGCAAATGCTGAAAGTTGTACGTGAAGTCTTGGATCAAAATTAAATCCCATCCTCACCCACATCTGGCAACATCGGCAAATCACAAGAAAGTAAAAACCTAGCCCGGATATTTCATGAATAACTTGCTGCGACCAAGGATATGGCCCTCCTTCCTGGCGTCCTCGGGTATCGGTCCCTGCGACGTACCACTCAGGTACACCTCGGAACCAACACCCTGTGGTTGCCAGGTGGCAAGCCCATCTTCGTGGTCTCGCGACAGCAATTCATGAAATATCCGGGCTAGGATACTCGTGGCAAAATCCCTTTTGACCAACTCCATTATCCTGTGCTAGGTTAGACTAAGCAAAATTGGTCGGCCGAGCATCAGACAGGATATGTGGGTATGCAACGTTAGGGTAAACTCAGGGGGTAGTCGACAATGTCGAAACGAACGCTCACAGTTCAGGACATTATGTTGATGCAGAGACAGCTTGAGGCCGCGGAGCAGCTAAATAACATTCTTGGACAGGCGGTTGCTGAGATAGGAGATGCTGTAAGTGGGATTGAGTCAGACTCCATTCAGGACAAGAAGGTGGCTGCAGCCTTGGACAAGATCAAGAGCGCTTTCAACAAACTGGAGAAGGAAGTGGAAGAATTTACCAAGGGATTGAAGTAAGATCCAGAACTGAGGCGCAATCCGAGTTGAACCCTAACGTTGCATACCCACACCGGCCAAAATCGCTAGGCTCGCGCCATAGTCCCGCCTTTGGCGGGACGGCTGTGCTCGCCTCGGCCAGGATCTCACGTACGGTAAAGTACGCTTCGTCCTGACCGAGCCTGTGCGCAGTCCCGCCCTCGGCGGGAGTGCACTCTACCGCGTTTTTCCTCGGCGTGGGTATGCAACGTTAGGGTTAACCCTCCGCACGTTCTTGTACACCCGTAATCAAACTGTAGCAAAATGTATCTGCCTTGCACGCTAGCATTACCCAGGGCGGGCCGCAGTTCCTTCTCGAATATGGCAAGATTACAGGGGCGGAAAGAGCCCAACTTGACATGTCACCAAATGTCGAGGCAAAATGGTCTCCAGTGACTGCCGGACTTAGATTTCCGCACTCGGTTTCCCCGTTCAGTAAATAGATTTCTGTCTTGTCATCAATCACAAAGACTGAGGTTTCAGTTTTTTTGTTTTTCCTCCCTGACACCTGACACCCGACACCTGAAACCCTGAGACTTAGTGCTTGGGTTTGTTATTTTGCAGTGCCCCATCACTCCAGCAGACTGCCGCAAGGGGGAAAGAGTATGGAAGCCCCCTCAGGGGGCAGTCCAAAGCCGAGTCCTTTGGGCCCGGATTCTTTATTTGTGTTTCTGAGGTAACCACAATGGCTAGCAGCAAGAAAAAAAAGAATGAGGACAATGGCGCACTGAGTAGAGAAACCAATGTGATGAAGACATTGTGGCATATTAGTCAGTATCTTTATCAATATATTGAAATCGATGATCTCATTTTACATATTATTAAGCAAATGAAAGAAGTAATGGGTGCAGAAGGCGTATCTGTTATCCTGCATGACGAAGAAAAAGATGAATTTGTGTTTTGTTGGGCCGAGAGTGATCCAGATGGACTCGTGA
>CAMYLW010000116.1 GCA_947259475.1 Thermodesulfobacteriota bacterium | reverse complement strand
GTTCAGGTTTCAGCTTCAATATTTATTCTTCCTGACACCCGACACCTGACACCTGGTACCTCAATGACACCTCCTGACATTCATAGTGAATCAACCAAATGGTGCTTGACAAACCACTTAATGTGTAGCATAAGCTACCTCCTTAATAATAAGCTGTCCTTGCAGCAACCAGTAATTGAAGCTCCCTGCAGCCAGCTGCAGGGAATCTTCGAAATGTAAGGAATGAATCCATTTTATTGTAGTTCGTTCGCTAACCCCGCAGCAAGCTACGGGGAATGCGCTCGCTGGAGCATTTTCATTGGAATTGCTCATCGTCGATGTTTCTGATAATATTGTTGCTTTCAAGAGTCTAACAACGAAAACAAGGGACTGAATACTATGCCGCGGTCCTCAGGCGCACCAATCATTCCGACTCACGAGAGATTCGCCGAGCGTATCTTTGAGGTGGAACTCGAGCGCTCCATCGCTCGAGCCAATGAGTCCCTGCTTGCCCTCCAGCATTCCGACGGCCACTACCGTTTCGATCTAGAGGCCGACAGCACCATCCCTGCCGAGTACATCCTTATGATGCACTATATGGATGAGATCGACGATGAACTCGCGGCCAAAATCGCTGTTTATCTTCGTGAACACCAGTGTGAAGACGGTGGCTGGAATCTTTACTGTGGGGGGGACTTCGACCTCAGTTGTAGCGTAAAAGTTTACTACGCTCTGAAGTTAGTGGGCGACAACCCTGATGCTCCCCATATGGTGAAGGCCCGCAAGGCCATTTTGGCTCACGGCGGCGCAGCCCGCTCCAATGTCTTTACCCGCATTACTCTGGCTCTTTTTGGCCAGATACCCTGGAGGGGAGTACCCTTCATCCCTGTAGAAATCATGCTCTTGCCCCGCTGGTTTCCCTTTCATCCGAGAAAAGTTTCGTACTGGTCGCGCACCGTAATGGTTCCCCTGTTCATTCTCTGCACCCTTAAACCCCGGGCCAAGAATCCGAGGCAGGTCCACATTTTGGAGTTGTTTACTACGCCTCCTGAACAGGAAATGAACTATTTCCCCATACGCTCCCCTCTCAACCGAGTGTTTCTGGCCCTCGACAAGGCAGGGCGCCTCATTGAGCCGCTCATTCCTCGCAGTGTTCGGAAGCGTGCTATCAACAAGGCAGAAAAATGGTTTATTGAACGACTCAACCACACTGATGGTCTCGGTGGTATCTTCCCGGCCATGGTCAATGCCCTGGAAGCCCTGGAAGTTTTGGGCTATCCAGCAGATCATCCCCATCGGGTGAGCGCCAAGCAGGCCCTTGAGAAGCTCTTGGTAATTGGTGAGGATTCGGCCTACTGCCAGCCGTGTCTATCCCCCATGTGGGATACCTGCCTCGCCGGTGCAGCACTACTCGAAGCAACCGGAGGTGAACCCACAGACGACCTTTTGCGCGCGCTGGATTGGCTCAAGGATCGCCAGTTGTCCGATGAACCCGGTGACTGGAGAGAGAATCGCCCTCATCTCAAAGGCGGCGGCTGGGCCTTTGAGTATGAGAATCCACACTATCCCGACCTTGACGATACCGCCGTAATAGCGTGGGTCATGCATCTAACCGGACTGGAACGTTACCGCGAGTCAATACGGCGGGCCGCAGATTGGCTTGCTGGGATGCAGTCAAAAAATGGCGGTTTTTCCAGCTTTGACGCCGATAATACCTACTATTACCTCAATGAAATCCCTTTCGCTGATCACGGGGCCCTGCTTGACCCACCAACCAGCGACCTCACGGCCCGCTGTATAACCCTGCTGGCGACGGTTGACAAAGTAGGCTATTGGAAAACGATTGCTGCAGGGCTCGATTTTCTACGCCGCGAGCAGGAGGCCGACGGCTCATGGTTCGGGCGTTGGGGCACCAACTATATTTACGGCACCTGGTCGGTGCTGATGGCCTTGGAAGCGGCTGGCGAAGATCCCAACCAACCCTACATCCGGAGGGCGGTGGAATGGCTGAAGTCTATCCAGCGTCCTGATGGCGGCTGGGGTGAAGCGTGCTGCTCTTATTGTGACCCGACCTTGGCCGGCCATGGATGCGATAGTACCTCCTTTCAGACCGCCTGGGCCATGATCGGACTCATGGCTGCTGGCGAGACCGATTCTCCCCACGTGCGACGCGGTACCGAATATCTACTACAGAGCCAAATGGACAATGGCTTGTGGCAGGATGAGGTGCACACCGCACCCGGCTTCCCGCGGGTTTTTTACCTGAAATATCACGGCTACGACAAGTATTTCCCCTTATGGGCCCTGGCTTGCCACCGCAACTTTTCGCGTACAAAAACAACTTGAGAGTACTAGGAATTGTAGCAGCGCTGCAGTCCGAGGCCCGGAGTCTGACCATGGTTCCAATAGGAGCCGACGGCCTCGTTCGGCTGGACGGAACCACGCTCCTAAAGGTCGCCGGCATTGGCGCCAAACGTGCGTTAGCTGCTTCAGAGCTCCTGATAGCTGAAGGCGCAGCCGCCTTGCTTAGCTGGGGCAGTGGAGGGGCGCTTCATCCGAAGCTCTCTCCAGGCAATCTGATCCTTCCCAAGAGTGTGATTGCTTCCCAGAAAGATGTTTTCCCCACTGATGCTGACTGGCATAACCGACTGGTAGCCAGACTGAAGAACCGTCTAGAGATCCATAGCGAACCTTTGGCGCAAAGCCCCAGCGTACTCGCGAGCCCAGTGGAGAAGTTCAACTTTTCCAACCAAAACGACGCCATAGCGGTGGATATGGAAAGTGGTTCGGTGGCTGAAATGGCAAGCAGGGCAAACCTGCCCTTCATGGCCATCAGGGCCATTGCTGATACCGCAGACATGGCTATTCCCGCCAGCGCCCTCAATGCAATTGATGAGTATGGCAGATTGAGGCCAATGCGGCTTTTGAGTAGTCTGGCTCGAAAACCGTCTAATCTGGTCCCGCTTGCTCGCCTTAGCCGAAGTTTTCGTGCAGCTCGAACCACTCTGGAGACAGTGGTACGACTTGCCGGAAACGACCTTCTGGCCTTTCAGCCAGATATCTAGCCCGGATAACAAATAATAATGACTAAGGTTTCAGCTTCTATATTTATTTTTCCTGACACCTGACACCCGACACCTGGTACCTTAATGACACCTTCCCCCTGTCTTCTGCTCTTCCCTTTCTCGCTTTTCTCGCCTTTCCCGCCTTATCCCTATGCTCCATGCTCCATCACTCCAAAATGAAGACTCTATCCTCCTCTTTCGTAATTCGTGAGTTCAAATGTTCAGAAAAAGATAGAGCCACGCGTTGCTGGTAAGGTATTGACCGGAGTGGATTACTATGCCAAACTCGGCGACCATAGCCGACAACCGATAAGGAAGGAACGTGGCCAAAAGCTTTGGAGAGCTAGTGGGCCAGACCCTGGCTAGGTGGGTGAATGTGGTGCACCGTTTTGCCCTGTGGTTTGTTTTACTCGCCTCCATCATAACGGTGGCCCTGCTTTACTACACTGCCAACAACCTCGGCATTAACACCGATACTGCCGAGATGCTCTCTGAAACCCTCCCCTTCCGCCGTAACTACAGTGCTTTCAAGACAGCATTCCCGCAGTACGATGACGCCATTCTCATCGTAATCGATGCAGAGTCACCTGAGCTTGCCCAGGATGCCAGTACAGCCCTGGCGGCCCAACTGCAGCAGCGCCCTGACCTGTTCTTGTTGGTTTATCTGCCCGGGAGTGACAGCTTCTTCCAAAAACATGGCCTTCTGTACCTGAATCGCACCGAGCTCAATGACCTGGCGGACAACCTGGCCAATATCCAGCCATTATTGGGGAGATTGACGCGGGATCAAAGCTTGCGTGGACTCTTTTCCATGCTGACAGCCGGAGTGGATGCAATTATGGAAGGGGAAGACCTGGATCTGACTCCGGTTTTTGCTCGGATCAAGGAAGCGATTGAGGCCAGTCTTGCCCAGCGATACTATGCTCTCTCCTGGCAGGAACTGATGCTCGGGGCAGAATTAACTCCGGAGGATAGCCGGCGTCTGATTCTGGTCAAGCCACGACTTGACTATGCCAAGCTCTTGCCGGCTGAAACTGCCATGAAGAGGCTGCGGCTTATGGCAGAGGAACTCCATCTCACCGAAGATCGCGGGGTCAAAGTACGCATCACCGGTGATGCTGCCCTGGAATATGAGGAACTGCTCAGTGTGACCCGGGGTGCGGGGATGGCCGGCATCCTTGCGTTCATCATGGTTGGCATCGTGCTTTTCCTTGGACTCGGCTCTCCCAGGTTGGTGTTCACCAGCCTGGTAACCCTGATTATGGGCCTCATCTGGACCGCTTCTTTCGCCGCTGCCGCTGTGGGCCACCTGAACCTGATCTCCGTGGCCTTCGCCGTCCTGTACATCGGTCTCAGCGTGGATTACACCATCCATTTTTGCTTGCGGTATAAGGAACTGATCCAGCAGTCCACCTCGCACGCCAGTGCTCTCCAGCAGGCTGCCAGCGACGTTGGCAGTTCACTGGTATTGTGCAGTATTACCACGGCAATCGGCTTCTATGCCTTCATTCCCACCGTTTTCGAAGGGGTTGCAGAGCTGGGGCTCATCTCCGGCACCGGCATGTTCATCAGTCTGATTGCCAACCTTACGCTGTTGCCTGCCCTGCTTAGTTTAATGCCGTTATCCGCTAAAGGTTTGGGGTCCAAATCTGAGCGGAAAAGGGTTGTTGCCGAGTTCCTGGCCCTGCCCACAGTGCATGCCAGGTCCATACGCATCGGAGCACTGCTGCTTGGGGTTGGAGCCGTGCTCCTCCTGCCGTATGTCACTTTCGACAACAACCCCATGAATCTCCGTGATCCTGACAGCGAATCTGTAATTGCCTTCAGGGAGCTGCTTGCCCAGAGCAGAAATTCACCATGGACGCTCACAGTCTTAGCCGCCACCAGAGAGGATGCCAGTCGGTATGCCGACAGCCTCAGTCAACTGGAGCCTGTGGAGATGAGCGTCACCCTGGACAAGTTTGTGCCCACCGACCAAGATGAAAAACTTTCAATTATCGAAGAAATAGGACTGATAGTTGGCCCTGGGCTTTTGCAGATCAGCAGTGGCCCGGAGCCAAGTACAGCTGAGCAAATCGCCGCTATTCATGATTTCTCAATAACTCTAGAAAAATTCATAGACACCAGCACCAACAGCTCCATTACCAATGCCGCCCGCCGGCTCTACGACGGCTTAGACCGTTTCTTGACCGACCTCGAGGCTCAAGATCCTGCCGGACAAGAGCAGATACTGAAAAACCTTCAAACCAGTTTACTGGGATCTCTACCCACCCGCCTGAACGCTCTCAATACTTCCCTGGAGGCCGAAAAGGTGTCCAAAGAAAATTTGCCAACACATTTAAGGGAACACTGGGTTTCCAAAGATGGCCGTCACCGGGTCGCGGTTTTTCCCAGGGAGAATCTAAATGAGGATGCAGCCTTGCGCCGTTTCGTTGCTGCGGTCCGCTCTGTGGCCCCCGATGCCATAGGCTTTCCGGTAATCTACCTCGAGGCGGGTGATGCGGTGGTTAAAGCCTTTCAGCAAGCATTTTTGTTATCTCTCCTTGCCATCACTGTACTGTTGTTGATCCTGCTCAGGCCCAAATCAGACGTTCTTCTGGTACTATTGCCCCTGCTTCTCGCAGGGGCTCTCACCGGAGCGGCCTCGGTGCTTTTCCATATTCCCTTTAACTTCGCCAATATTATTGCCCTGCCGCTGCTGTTGGGTATAGGCGTGGACAGTGGAATTCATATGGTCCACCGGATGCGTACTGCGCCACCTTCAAGTGGGCAGATGTTGCAGACCAGTACGGCGCGCGCGGTGTTCTACAGTGCATTGACCACAATCTGCAGCTTTGGTAACCTTGCCGTGTCTCCGCACCGGGGAATGGCGAGCATGGGTATATTGCTCACCATCGGCATCGGTTTTACGCTGATTTGCATTTTAGTGGTGTTGCCGACGCTCATGGCTGCAGGGAAGCGGCCCACGACGGAAGCTTAAACAAGGAGCCAGGAGATAGGAGTCA
>CAMYLW010000115.1 GCA_947259475.1 Thermodesulfobacteriota bacterium | reverse complement strand
GCTCACAATGGCTCCGGCACACACCACAGCCGTAGCAGCGTAGGGGATCAATAAAGGCGACTTTGCGCGCCGCCGCAAAACTGATGGCCCCGAACTGGCAGGCCGCAAGGCAGGAACGACAGCCACTGCAGCTCTCCCCCGTAGTCTGGGCAACGTACTCTGCCCTGAAAAAGAGGCGAAGACCGTAGCGGTCACCCATTAAGGCCAGGCAGTCGGCTCGGTCACAATTACAAAGGCCGCCGATAAACGGTGTCTTGAAAGTCCACAGAGAGTGAATCAGACTCTCTTTTTCATAAGCCTGCAGCAAGTCCAGAGCCTCTGTCTTGCTCAAGTGTTCGAAAAAATCCACCTCCGGTCCGGGTCTAAAGGTCTCAAGAAAGGCCTCCTTTATATCCAGAAACTTCTCGGGATCAATGCTGAGCCCGAAGCAGTAACGGGCGTCGTTTTTGCCGGTGCTGCTTTTGCGGCAGATGCAGGGAATTCTGACGATGGAGCTGGCGAGATCCAAAACCTTGTCGAGATCTTCCAGGGGAACCACCTGGCCGTAGTGATCCCTTCGATAGCTTCTCTCAGTGAACCAGTAATAAGTCTGACGCAGCCAGGCTGGAGCTTGCATGCCAAAATGAAATTTCTTTTCCAGCTGCTCTGCATGGCCATCGCCGAAATCCACTATGAAATCCTTGATAAATGTGCGCCGCCGCAGGTCAGACAACAGATCCTGGGAATAGTGCTCTGCCTTGAGATACCACTTTTTCCCTTCACCATGCTGGTGACAGAACTGACACATAAGCTACAATGACGAACATCTCTATCCACCGTCATTCCGACGAAAGCATGAATCCAGAAAAAAATCACCTGTAGGGAAGCTTCGCAAGAATACAAATACGGTCACTGTGTGGTAATTCAGATTAACTGCAACTCGATCTAAGGTATGAGTCCGAAACCGTGTAACGGGTTTATTTGAAGTATTCAACAGCGTTGCGAAATATCTGGATGCCGTAGCCTTCCTGGGGGTAAGGTTCTCCACCTCGGCGGAAACGCTCTTTAAACCGGGTCCAGTTCGGATGGTTGGTCCAGTGGTTATACGCTTCTGGATGAGGCATCAAACCGAACACTCTCCCGGTGGGGTCGCAGATCCCGGCAATATCCTCCAAGGAACCATTGGGATTTTCAGGAAAGCTGCCCACGGCAGGATTACCTTCGCTGCCAGCATAACGAAGCACCACCTGGTTTTGTTCCAGGAGACGCCCGATTACCGGTTTCTCCGCGTAAAACTTCCCTTCGCCATGTCGAATTGGAAGTTCCAGGTTTTTCAAGCCCCGGGTAAACACGCAAACCGAGTCTTCTTCCACCTTTAAGTTTACCCACTGATCGCGAAAGCTGCCGCAGTCATTACCAATGAGAGCCACCCGGCGAGAACGGTAATCACCATCAAGACCGGGTAACAGTCCCAAATTAACCAGGGCCTGAAAGCCATTACAGATGCCGATAACCAGGTTTCCCGCCTCGATGAAGCCGAGTATTTGCTCGCCGATATTGTACAGCAGCTTGGTGGCCAGGAGGACTCCTGCCCCATGGTCGTCGCCCCAGGAAAAGCCGCCGATAAATGCCAGGATCTGATAATCTTCCAACCTGGCACTTTGGCCGATTTCTTCTCCCATCAGCAGTTGGTTGATGTGGATTCGATGAGCCTCGGCCCCAGCCAACTCGAAAGAATGGGCGGTTTCCCGGTCACAGTTGAGGCCATAACCCGTTAACACCAGAGCTTTGGGCGCACTCCTACCGCGGGACGAGGAAGGCGAAATGTTGTTATCTTTTTGCATAATGTCCGTTGTCCGTTGTTAAAGACGCAAAGCACATTGCGCTGCGAGACGAGATGTCGGGCGAGACTGGAAAGTTATCCGTTATTCGTTAATCGTTATTCGGGTGTCCTCACTGCAGTCTTTGTCGCAGTCTAGATCTGAGATCATCGAACCCTGATTTTCCCGTATAACTAATAACAGATAACCGATAACAACGACTGTGTGCCTAGTACTCTATGCTCTATGCCCTATGCCCTATGCGACCTCATAAATTCCCAAACGGCTTCTTCCAAGCTGATTTGAGCTGCTGGAGACCAACCCTGAAAAGAACCTTACCACCAAGGCCCCTAACTGTGAGCTTTTGTTTTGCCGTGACCCGGCCAAGACAATCGCAGGCAAGATCTTTAAAGAGCTCCTCGAAGTCAGTCTTGTGCTCAGGTGCAACAGTGACAATAAAGCGCCCGGCGGACTCGGAGTAGAGCAAGACGTCGTCCCGTTTCACCTCTTCAGAGGGTACCTGAGCAAGTTCCACATCCAAGCCGAGCTCGCCGGCCACAGCCACCAGTGCCAAATGGACTCCCAGCCCTCCTCGATAGACGCCATGGGCCGAAGCCACCAGCTCGGCCCGGATGGCCCCTTCCAGTGCCTTATACAGAGGAATTACCTCCTTTAACCTCACGCGGGGCACATTGAGTCCGGTATAGTCAAAAGAATCGTAGTATTCAGAGCCGGCCAACTCGTTTCTGGTAAGCCCCAAAACATAAATAAGGTCACCCGTCATTTTCGCGTCCATAGTGACGCACCGTTGTACATCTTCTATAACACTGGTGCCCGTGAACTGCAGGGTCTCGAGGCCGGACACTTTATGGCGTTCGCCGAACTCCCCCTCCAGATTTCCGTCCACGTACATGCTGTCTTTGCCGGAAAGCAAGGGGATACCAAAACCAAGGCAGTAGTCTTTCAAAGCCCAGTTGGCCCTGACCAATTGCGCCGCTTTCAGTTTGCCGTCAGGATTACTCTCCGGATGATACTGAATGTTAGGCCAGCAGAAGTTGTCCACCCCCGCCAGATGCTGAAAACTACCCCCCACAGCCAACAACCGCCGCACCGTCTCGTCAATGGTACAAGCCACCATATGGTAGGCGTCAATGCGGGAATAGGTTGGATTGAGTGCCTGTGCTATTGCCAAGCCGCGAAGGGAATCCAGACGTGGGCGTAAAACCACACCGTCGTTGGGGACGTCCCTCTCAACTCCCACCAGATGTTTAATGGCGCTGGTTCCCTGGACCTCGTGGTCATACAGGCGAACGATCCACTCTTTGGAGCATATGTTGGCGCGGCTCAGCATAGTGAGCAGGATTCGCCGCTGATTATCTGGTGGGCCCAATACAGGTTCCCTGAGTCCTCTATGCTCCGGCCCTACCCACTCCGCCTCGAACTCCCATTGGGGAAAACCGGATTCAAGCAACGCCAGGTCCACGTAGGCACAGGTCTTGCCTTGGGAGGTAATGTGCAGTTTTCCACTGTCTGTATAGTGACCGATAACCGTAGACTCAACCTCGTGCTTGCGGGAAAGCTGCATGAACCGTGAGAGCTGTTGGGGCTTCACCGCCACTGTCATTCGTTCCTGGCTCTCCGAAACCCAGATTTCCCAGGCATCTAAACCTTCGTACTTTAGTGGAACTTCGTCCAGTTCTACCAAAGCACCTCCAGAAAATAGAGCCGACTCGCCTATGGAAGACGAAAGCCCCCCACCCCCATTGTCGGTTATGAAAGCAATCAATCCCTCATCTCGCGCTTCCAAGAGAAAATCGTGCATTTTCTTTTGAGTATAGGGATCACCTATTTGCACATGACCGGCCGGGGTATGTTCGCTGTAGATCTCACTGGAAGCAGTTACCCCATGGATACCATCTTTGCCAATCCGACCACCGCACATAATGATCAGATCGCCAGCGGTGGTGGTTTTTTTCTCACTGGGAGTACCCGATACAGTGGCCGGCATCAACCCTATGGCAGTCACGAAGACCAGACATTTACCCATGTAACCGTGGTCAAAAAAGACCTGGCCGTAAGGGGTAGGTATACCACTCTTGTTACCGCCATCCCGCACACCTTCAATAACACCGTCCAGAAGTCGCCGCGGATGCAAGTGCGGTTTCAGGGGACCACGGTAATCTCGATATCCCACACAATAACCATAGGTCCCTGCAATGAGCCGGGAACCCTTTCCGGTTCCCATTGGATCACGGTAGACCCCTACGATGCCAGTAAGCGCTCCGCCGTAAGCCTCCATGTTGGACGGACTGTTGTGGGTCTCTCCGGTAATGACGTAGTATGTATCCTGGTCGAAACGAGCAACTCCAGCATTGTCCCAAAGCACAGAGATGACCCAGTCTTTTTCCTTTTGCAACCTTAGAGTGGGGGCCTCGATACAAGTTTTAAAAAGGTTATCCACCACCTTTTGTTCGCCCGTGCTCAGATCATGATAGTAAAACTTACCCTGGAAAGTGTTGTGGTTGCAGTGGTCGCTCCTCGCCTGGGAAATGTACTCCAGTTCCACATCTGTGGGGTCAGACAGGCCGAATTTACTGCGTCCATCCCGCACCTCAGGCTGAAGAAAGTACGAACGTATAACCGGGATGTCCCTGGGATGCAAAGCCAGGTTGCGCTCCAGGCTCAAGCGCTCCAGCTCTGCATCACTGGAGATGGAAAGTGTCTCAACCGATGGCTGGTGTGCAAGTCGAACCTTGGGGATGATTATGCCAATGCCTTCCTCAGAATTCCACTCATCTCCAGAGTAAACTCGCCACTGCTGAATCAGGTCGTTGGCCAGAAGCTGCTTGGCAATTCCTTCCACCGCCCGGTGCCCTCTCTTGCTCTGCCCCAGACGCTCACTACGGAGAAGATACAGCCGAGAAGTGTAAACGTTTTCTCCAGGTTGGAAACGAATTTTGAAAAGATCTTCCATTGCCGCCACCGCTGTGCTCCCTGGATTATCTCGCACTCCCGGACGGAAGCCAACCCAGATTGCCCAGTCAAAGGGTGTGGCCAATGGTTTGAAAGAAGATATTTGACTGACCGGATTGGTGAAGATCTGACGGCGGACTGATTCGAGTTGCTCTTGGGTTAGTTGCGCGTCAATGGTCAGGACGTGAATGGTGCGTACTTCGTCCAACTGAATATTAAAATAGTCCCTGGCTTTGCGCCTGATTGCCTCTCCTTCGGCATCAAATAGGTCGGGCTTGAGGGTTATTTCCAGGCGGGCAGCCACTAATTACTATCCCTTCTTTTGAGTAATGTGCGGCCAAAAGTAGCAGATTTTCCAAAGGACAGTCAACTGATTACTACCCCTCTCTTGACAACCTCTCTCCATATATGTATATTTGAGCATATACTCAGATAATAAAGGAGAAACGTTTTGCCAAAGCAAACAAACGATCTCTGTGATTGTCGGCTTATTCACCGACAAGCGGTGGAAGAGGCGAGAGCATCTGCCCTTGCCCCTAATGAAACTGCGAGCTTGGCCCAGATATTCAAAGCCTTGGCGGATGGGACTCGGTTGAAAATCCTCTGGGCTCTGGAAAAACAGGAGATGTGCGTCTGCGATTTGGCCGCCATGCTGGGTTTAACAGAGTCGGCGGTGAGCCATCAACTCCGTCTGCTAAGGAACCTACAGCTTGTTAGCAATCGCCGCAATGGAGTTGTACTCTATTATCGCTTGACCGACAACCATGTGTCCCAGTTAATCAATATCACTTTGGAGCATCTACGGGATTGATAATGACCGTTCTTGTGCAAATAGCCCAGGCCAGTTGGGACCTTTTCGTGGAGGCCGCCCCGTATCTGATATTCGGAGTTTTGGTCGCTGGCCTTATGCACCTTTTCCTCGCGCCTGAGACCATTGCCAAACACCTAGGCAGCGGCAGAGTACGTTCTGTATTCAAGGCGGCTTTGCTGGGCATTCCCTTGCCTCTTTGCTCTTGCGGAGTTTTGCCCGCCGCAGCCAGTCTGAGAAAGCAGGGAGCTAATCGGGGCGCAACCGCGGCATTCCTAATCGCCACCCCCGAATCCGGAGTGGACTCCATCGCCATTACCTACGCCCTCCTGGATCCCCTCATGACGATCATTAGACCGGTTGCAGCCTTTCTTACCGCTTTTGCCGCTGGGATTACGGAGAACTTTATCTCCTGGGAGGCCAAGGACACAGTCTCGTTGCCACCTGATATAAATTGCCGTGTCGATGGTTGCTGCGATGGTCAAGATTGCCCGCCGGAGGAGCACAGCAAGCACCACACTTTAGGCCAAAAGCTATGGAGTGGAATTCGGTATGGTTTTTTCGATCTGTTTCGTGAACTCTCTGGTTGGATCTTTGCAGGCTTCATCGTGGCGGGAGCCATAACTCTCTTGTTACCACAGGATCTAACCAGCAAGTATCTTGGGGGTGGCATTGCCACCATGCTTTTCATGCTTGCCGCCGGTATCCCCACCTACATCTGCGCCACCGCTTCCACCCCGGTGGCTGCGGCCTTGATCCTGAAAGGGGTGAGTCCCGGAGCAGCTTTAGTATTCTTGTTGGCGGGGCCCGCCACCAATATTGCCTCCCTCACGGTGCTTACCAGAGTGCTGGGGAAGCGGGGTGTGATTATTTACCTGGGCTCTATTGCGATTTTTGCGGTGTTGCTGGGATTGGCGACCGATTGGCTTTACGGCTTCCTCGGGATTTCCTTACAAGCAAATCTGGCCGAAGCCACCAGCGAACTACTGCCCGCATGGCTCCATCTCGGAACTGCCCTGCTGTTGGCGGGGCTGATGCTTTTGTTTTTCTTCCGGAGACTCAGCTCAATTTTTAGCTCCAAAATCAAGTCAAGCCCCCAGCCCTCATAATTGAACAATTGATGTGGAAATCGGATTTGGGATGAAGTCCTCCTTCAGGGGTCCCGTCTCACATCGCTGAGTTACATTTGTATAGTGCTCCGGATTTGATGTCTAATATCATTAACTTGCAGCAGTCGACCCTCCCGCTTCCATCTTGACAAAAGC
>CAMYLW010000114.1 GCA_947259475.1 Thermodesulfobacteriota bacterium | reverse complement strand
GGACCCATACCATTTTCGTTGGCAATGCCGTCAACTCAGAGGTACTTAGAGAAAGCCGCCCATTAACATATCAGTATTATCGGGAGTCCCTTAAAGGCAAATCGCCTCCCAATGCGCCCACCTACACGCCGAGCAAACAAGCCGACAAGAGCAAGGACGAGTTAAAATAATCCAGCTCCGGTGGCTTTGCCACTTAAAAATCTTGGTTAGGATACCTTTTGGGCTTGGTAACGAGCTTCAGCCTCTTGCTTGACGGAGGCAAGGAGCTTTCTGGTAAGACTGTGAAGACGTCGGGGAACCAGGATCAGTCTCGCCAACCAGAGTAGGGGACCATCAAACTCTTCGTGGCTGATCAGCGTCACCTTGCCATTTATCTCTCGAAACGTCCAGGTGTGAACCGCGTGGATGCCGAGACGTTCTCCCTCCCAGACGACCTTCTGTCCCGGTTCGCACTCGGTGATGCGCGGCTTTACTTTGATCGGTAGAGTAAATGGCCTCACCACGAAGGAGAAACAGGCGCCAGCCGCCATCTCCTCGCCTTCGATCAAGTGACAGCTCTGACAGGCGGTATTCCAGTCGTCCCATCTTTCCAGGGCGGAAAAGACAGCCCAGACAAAAGGCATAGGGGCTGCGATCTCAATCTCTTCTCTTATTAGCATAACTTTAGCTCCGGCCTTGCACACCGGGGTCACCGGCACTATATGTAAGCATAAGCTAAGTGTTTGGTATGAATTTGTGCAGGCGAAAACAATATAGGTACGATGCTTCAATCTGGCAAGACAGTGATGAGGCTATTGCCTGGGCAAACTTACTGTAAAGAGGGCTAAAGAGTGCCGAAGAAAAAGCCAAAAATTCTCGTCACGGGTGCCTCCGGTTTCATTGGAGAAGAGGTTTCTCGCCATCTTTCGGAGTCGGGTTACCATCCCAGGCTGATGATACGAAGGCCTTTGCAGGAGCTTAGAATTCGTCATCTGAATGCCGAGTTTGTCCAGGCGGATCTAACAGACCCCAAAAGTCTGGACCAAGCAGTCAAGGGAGTAGACTGCGTGCTTCACCTGGGCGCACGAGCGACCTTTGAATCCTATGACACCCTCAGGCCAGTCATATTGAATGGCTCTCTTGCGCTTATGGAAGCCGCTGCGAAGGCGGGCGTGAAAACCTTCGTCTACAGTTCAAGCCTCCTGGTTTACGGTGACCTTCCGGGTGAGGTTGACACCGCCACTCCAGCCAAGCCGGTACTGGACTACGGTCGGATCAAATTAGAGACCGAGAAAAGGCTGGCTCGGGCGGCGTCCTCGGCCGGGATCACCTTTGGGGCAGTTAGGCTGCCCCATGTCTATGGTGCCATGGATCTCTATTTCCAGCAGCTCAGGAACGGACTACTTATGCTGCCTGGATTGGGCAGAAACACATTTACCCATCTGCACATAGCTGATACGGCCAGGATTCTCATCGCCTGCACAGAGCAGGGATACGAGGGGATATCACCTGTTGGCGATGATTTGCCTGCAACCTGGGCCGAGTTTCTTCGTGTGGTCAAACTTCACCACCCCCGCGCCCGTGTCCTTGCTTTACCTCAATGGCTGGCCCTGACCACTACGGCAGCGATCACGCCCTTTCGCCGATACCGTCCCCACCCAGGGCTGGAAACCCCCGGAGCAGTGCGCAGTTATAACTGCAACATTGCAGTAAAGCCCGGTCTGGTCTGGAAGGATTTAGGATTGAATCTTTTGTTCCCCACCATCCACGAGGGTGTGCCTGCTGTGCTAAAGGACTTGCAGAAGAAGACCAATTCCTAATGCTTATCCACCAATGAGTGACGCCAATGGAAGGAAATGCAATCGTCAAGGGCGGCGGGTATTCCCTTTTCTATGATTGGATACATCAGTTCTAAATCTAGAACATACTTCAACTAGGAAGCATAAATAGAACATTTCCTTACCGCCATGGCCGCCTCTTGCAAAGCCTCGGCAAAAGTCGGATGACCATGAACAGTCCGGGCAATGTCTTCTGAGCTGGCGCCGAACTCCACCGCCAACACGCATTCTGCGATCATGTCCGCAGCACGCGGGCCCAGGATATGTACCCCCAGAATTCGATCGGTCTTGGCGTGAGCGAGCATCTTGACAAATCCATCTTTTTCACCCATGCATCGCGCCCGGCCGGCGCCGGCAAATGGATACGTACCAACACAATAGGGAATATCGCGCTCCTTTACCTGTTCTTCAGTAAGCCCAACACTTGCCACCTCTGGCCAGGTGTAGATTATCGACGGAATAGCATCATAGTTGACCTCACCAGGCAACCCGGCAATGCTTTCAACCGCAGCAATGCCCTCAGCAGAGGCCGTGTGGGCCAAGGCCGGGCCAGGTATGAGATCACCAATGGCATAAATGGACTGGACATTGGTCTTGTACTGTTCATCCACTAATACATGGCCGGTGCGGGGATCCAATTCCACCCCTATCTCTTCCAGACCAAGGCCGCGAGTCAGAGGACGGCGACCCACTGCAACCAATAAAAGGTCACAGTTCATGGTCTCTTTCTTGCCATTACTTTCCAGCTTCACCTGGACCTTTTTGCCAGCCACTTTTGCCCCTGCAACCTTTGTCTGTAAACGAAAGGTCAGACCTTGTTTGGCAAGGATGCGCTCCAGACCGCGTGCAACCTGGCCATCCAAGGTGGTAGCTATTTGAGGTAGCATTTCGATTACCGTCACCTTGGAGCCCAAACGCATCCACACGGACCCTAACTCCAGTCCGATATAGCCGCCTCCCACAATACCAAGGTGTTTGGGGACAGAGTCGAGGGTAAGGGCTTCGGTGGAACTGACAATGCGGTCGCCGTCAAATTCCAGCCCGGGCACTGAGATGGGATCGCTACCAGTGGCCAGCAGGATGGACTTTGCCTGGATGGTTTGGCGATCACTTTTGCGGCGGGAGCCGGGTTTTTTTATCACCTCCACCTGATCCTCACTGGCCAAGCGAGCGGTACCGTGGATAATGTCAACCTTGTTACCCTCCAAAAGTTTGCGCACATTATCGGTCAGTTCCTCAACTACCTGCTCTTTTCTCGCCATCATGGCGGCCAAATCAAGGCTCACCCTGCCGATCTTGATCCCATGGGTTGCAAAGTGATCTTTGGCAAGGTGGTAATACTCACTAGAGTCAAGGAGCGCTTTGCTTGGAATGCAGCCCACATTCAGACACACCCCACCCAGTCGGGAATCCTTCTCGATGCAGGCCACCTTCATGTCGAGCTGGGCGGCGCGCACTGCCGCCACGTATCCACCAGGCCCAGATCCAATGATAACTAAGTCGTAATTCTTTTTCTTTGCCATTTTCAAATCCTGTGTTAGAGATTCAAGTCTCTCGCCCGCTCCCCCTTCGGCTAGCTCAGGGCTCGCTAGAGCCCTCAGAGGGCTCAGAGAAATAAGCCGCTAAACTTCCATCATGATACGTTCTGGGTCTTCGATGAATTCTTTGACGCGCACCAAAAAAGTCACTGCCTGTCGCCCGTCCACAATACGGTGATCGTAAGTTAAGGCCACGTACATCATGGGCCGCACTACAACTTTTCCATCCAACACCATGGGGCGATCTTCTATCTTATGCATGCCCAAAATGCCACTCTGAGGCATATTCAGAATAGGAGTGCTCAGAAGAGAACCGAAAACACCGCCATTGGTGATGGTAAAAGTGCCGCCTTCGAGATCGGCAAGTTCGAGTTTATTTTCCTGGATCTTGTTGACGTAATCGATAATGTCCTGTTCTAGTTGGGCGAAGCTGAGTTTGTCTGCATGGCGGATCACCGGCACCACCAGACCACGCTCACCACCAATGGCCACACCTATGTGATAGTAGTTGTGATAGACGATATCTTTCCCCTCTATGGAACCGTTTAATTCTGGAAATTCCATCAAGGCTTCCACACACGCTTTCATGAAGAAGGACATGAAACCCAGTCTGACCCCGTATTTCTTCTGGAACGCATCTTGGTAATGAGCGCGAATTTCTTTGACCCTGGCCATGTCAATTTCGTTGAAGGTTGTGAGCATGGCCGTGTTCTGCTTAGCCTCCAACAGACGGGTGGCGATCCGCTGCCTGATCCGGCTCATGGGCTTCCGCGTTATTTGCTCATCTGGGCGGGGAGTAACCTCATGGGGCTGAGTCGGCTGCGTGACCGCAACTGCAGGGGGTGCTGCGGGCACGGCATGCTCCAGATACAGAATCACGTCACCTTTGGTTATTCTGCCTCCTGGTCCAGTGCCGGCGATTTTGGAAACATCAAGGTTCTTTTCAGCCACAAGTCTCCGGACTGATGGGGCCAAGACCGGCTTGGCTGCCAGCGGAATCTCTACAACTGGCTCAATAGTTGGTGGTTCAGGAGTTGGAGGTGGAGCGGCTGGAGCAATCTCTGCCACTTCCTCATGAACGGGTTCATCCACCACTTCGGGAGCTGCCGCCGTATCTATAGTGCCGACAACATCAGCTTCTGCCTCAATCTCGAGGGTGACCTTGTCGGTTTCCAGGACGAAAAGCGGTTCACTCTTGCCCACCAGATCGCCGTCCTTTTTGTACCACTGAGCCAGGGTCGCTTCCGTCACCGATTCTCCCACGCTAGGGACCTTAATCTCTAACAACATGGTTGCTCCGTTTTCAAATGTCTAAAGTGTTCTAAACAGAAAATGACTAAAGTGCCTAAAGTGATCTAAAATGCCTAAGATTAAGGACTAAAAAACTAGCCTTTTTCGCAAGCGGAGCTTGCTCCTACAAGAATTACTTAAATGATGCTTGCCATGTAGGAGCAACCTTTGGTTGCGATTCGAGAAGGTTTTAAAATCCAAAATTTCTAAATTCGCAATTCGAAATCCGAAATTACTTCCCTACTGCCTCCTCAATAATGGCCGCTTGCTGGCTTTTGTAAATGTTGTGAAAACCAGTAGCCGGGCTCGCTGCCGCTTCTCTGCCTATATACTTGATGTGCTTTTGGACCAGAGAGGCAATGCGTGAGCGGACAAAATTCCAACCGCCCATGTTTTCCGGTTCTTCTTGCACCCAGCACCACTCATTGGCCCGATTGTACTGAGCGATAATTTTTTCAAGTTGCTGTTCCGGGAAGGGGTAAAATTGCTCTAGTCGTATGATACCAATATCGGTTGCTTTCAGATCCTGGCGTCTCTGAAAAAGTTCGTAGTAAATCTTGCCACTGCAAAAGAGGATGCGGCGGGAAGTTTTCTTGTTGCCTTCATCATCAAGGACTTCTAGGAAGGAACCTGCGGTCATATCCGAGAGGCGAGAGACTGCAAGGGGATGGCGCAGCAGGCTCTTGGGCGTCATAACCACAAGGGGCTTGCGAAAATCACGCTTTACCTGACGTCGCAGCAGGTGGAAATACTGGGCTGGAGTGGTGGGATTACAAACCTGGATGTTTTCCTCGGCACAGAGCTGAAGAAAACGCTCCAATTTGGCGCTTGAGTGCTCCGGTCCCATGCCTTCGAAACCGTGGGGGAGGAGCAAGACGAGACCGCTCAACCGCTGCCATTTGGATTGACCACTGGTTATGTACAGATCGATTATGCCCTGGGCGTTATTGACGAAGTCACCGAACTGAGCCTCCCAGAGAGTCAGCCCTTCAGATTGGGCCAGGGAATATCCATACTCGAAGCCGACGACACCAGCTTCAGAAAGTA
This sequence comes from Thermodesulfobacteriota bacterium, assembly GCA_947259475.1. GTDB lineage: Bacteria > Desulfobacterota > Syntrophobacteria > BM002 > BM002 > BM002. Next base: position 6,483 of record CAMYLW010000114.1, on the reverse strand, counting down.
AACTGTCATAAGCAGAGAACGGTGCTTGCTCTTGGCCTAGAGAATTAAGGGGTACGAATGTGTCACCTGTACTCGTATCTACCAGAGAGCTGTGTCTCTGGCTGAAGGTGCCTCTGCGACTGTCCTGGCCACTCAAGCGAACAGGAATACCTTCCGTTACCAGAGAACCAAACGCAAGAGCTTCTCCGTTAGCCCAATCGATTCCCGCGCCGTTCTCCACTGCTTCCAGCCGTTTTTTCAGAAGGGTTGCCAGTTTGGGGTGAAGTGAGAAATCTTTCGGCACCGTATTCAACTTACGGGCAAGTGAGCGAAGTTGCTTTGCTGGTACTCCCGTTTTGAGTGCTTTATGGGAATATTCTCCATGTATGTCATCCCAGTTTTCGTAATATTCAAGCCTGGGAAGGACGCACTGTTTTTCTCGCATGGTGGTAAAGGATGCCTCCAGATCCTCAATAATTCGAGAAGCAATGTCTTTGATCTCATCCTCGCTAACAATGTTTTCAGCAAGCAATTGTTCGCCATAGATTTTATATAAAGGCGGTCTTTCTCTGATACGATCGTACATCTGCGGTTGAGTAAAATAGGGCTCATCCCCCTCATTGTGCCCATAGCGCCGGTAGCAAACCAGATCGATGACCACATCCTTGCCGAATTCCATGCGGTAATCGCAGGCAAGTTTGGTAACGTGAATCACGCTTTCCGGATTCTCTCCGTGCACGTGAAAAATAGGTACCATGAGCATTTTGGCAACGTCAGTGGAGTATCGCGTGGAGCGGGCATCCTCAGGCAGCGTGGTATAGCCAATCTGGTTGTTGATAATAATATGAACAGTGCCCCCGGTGCTGTATCCTTCCAACTGGGACATGTTTAAAGTCTCGGCGACAACACCCTGACCGGCGAAAGCGGCGTCACCGTGGATGAGAAGCGGTAGCACCAGCCTGTGTCCATCGCTTCTCCCAAACGTATCCTGACGGGCGCGGGCAAAGCCTTCAACCACGGGATTTACCGATTCTAAGTGGCTGGGGTTGTTGACGAGTAACACCCGCACTGAGCGGTCGTTGACTGTGGTAATATCAGCCAGGAAGCCATTGTGGTATTTGACATCTCCGGCGCCAAATATGGTATCGGGATCGTAATTGCTCTCAAACTCGCAAAAAATTTCTGCGTAAGATTTTTCGAGGACATTGACCTGAACATTGAGCCGGCCACGATGGGCCATCCCCAAAATAATTTCTCGACATCCCTGGGCAGCTACATGTCCAACCAGCGAGTCCAACATGGGAATGAGCGCTTCCGCCCCTTCCAGGGAAAAGCGTGTCTGTCCCAAATATTTCTTATTCAGGAATTGCTCGAACAGGGAGGTCTGGTAGAGTTTGTTGAGAATCAGGGTCTTCTCTTCCCCGGACAACACAGGTCGATTGCGGCTTGGTTCCATGCGCTCTTGCAACCATTGGCGCTCAGCGGGATCTTGCAGGTGCATGTACTCCACCCCGGCTGAGCGACAGTAGGTTTCTTTGAGAGCTTTTACTATCTCACTCAGGACCACAAGGTTTTTGCCTGGGAAAAGCTGAGTATAAAACTCCCGCTCCAGATCGTCGTCTGTAAGATTGAAGGCTGCAGGATTCAGGAGCGGATGATCAGTTGGGCAGGCCGCAAGTGGATCCAGACAGGCCAGCAGGTGGCCGAGATCACGATGCCGATGGGTCAGTGCCTCCACCTGCGATTGTCGTGAGACCTGATCCTCATCACAGACCAGAACGACTTCGGACTCCCTTGCAGAGGCCAGTTCAAAGCCTTCGAAGAAGAACCGCCAATCTCGGGAAACCTTGCTGGGATCAGACTTCCACTGTCGGTACTGCTCATCGATGAATTCGGCATTCCAAGCCCCGGTCAAAGCCATAGTAGTTCCACCTTTGAAAAATGTCTAAAGTGTCTGAAGTGAGCTAGAATGTCTAAAGTGATCTAAACTGTCTAAAATTATTCGATCTGATTATAGAGGGCCACTATCCCACAATCACATTCCAAAATCCCAAATCCCAAGCACCAAATCTCAGCGTTTCAGGTTTCAGCTTTTATGTTTTTTTCCTGACACCTGACACCCGACACCTGAAACCTTATTCATTCTGTTTTGTGATTTGTAATTTCCATCAACTTCTGCCTCTCTATATCAAGAACGAGGACGAGTTGAATCTGCAATCCGAAATCTAAAATCCATCTTCCCTTGCCTGTCTTTTAAACCACTTCACCACCAGGTTAGTAACCTCCTGTCGTTGCGCATCTTGGCTGAACATGTGATCAGCATCTGGAATTATCGCAAGTTCGGTATCTGCAGGTTTGTACTGGTGGAGTCTATGCGCGTCCTTTACTGGAATTATTTCGTCCTGATCACCGTGCACTATAAGCCAGGGCTGAACCAAAGAGGGCAAGACCTTGGAGAGCTCATACCTTGCAGCGTCAGCAAAAAAGGCGTCCGTAAGTTCCAAGTTGCGGCCCCTACTGACAAAGTGGACTCGCCCAGTATTCTGCAGTTCATGGAGTTGGCTTTCGTTGAGAAAGTGAGTGGTATGCAGAGCTGAAGCCTTTGCGGCCAAGGTGCAAACCGCCCCCACATTATCCATCTCTGTTGCTGCCAGCAGGGCCACCATAGCGCCCATGCTGTGTCCGGCAAGACCGAACCACGAGACCTCTTCAGTAGACATGAAGGAGGCCGCAACTTTCATGTCGGAGATCTGCTTCGAATAGATAGACTCAGAGAAAATCCCTTCACTTTGTCCGTTTCCGGAAAAGTCAAAGCGAAGTACCTTAAATCCCTCTTCCACCAGGGCCAGGCTCAGGTCGTTCAGGATTCTGGTATGTCTGGAGCAAGTGAAACAGTGACCGAGGATAATACCACGGCGAGAATCCTCTGTGGGGACATGAAAGGTACCCGCCAGTGTTTCACCCCAGTTGTTTGGAAACTGAATCTGCTGTTGCAAGGCTATCCTTTGCCAAAAATGGATTTAGGAATTTAGAAATTGAGGAATGTAAGGATTCGCTATCCACGAGTTTGAAAGATTGTAAACCAATAAGAAGTGCATGAACAATCAAAATCGCACTAATCTACAAATCCCTGAATCCCTCATTTTCATGAAACTTTGCTACACAGTGCTCTGGATACCGAGGTGGCACTCCACTGGCTTTCATGAACTCCAATTGATAAATTCTAACACAATCAGCAACGATTTCAAGTAGATAAGTAAAAGGCACAAGGTAATCTTCTTTTAAGACGCGTTTCGTTTGCCTTACGCTATACGCACTGCGCTTTGCGCTCCACGGTTCTTCGCTTGACTGCAAGCGAAGAACCGGTTCTTATTAGCCTAAAATAGGCACAGTATAAGATCCACACATCTATCTGATTGTGTTGAGGAAAGGACTTGCACTCCCCAACACTCTCAATTATCATAAATTTCATTGTGATTTCTGCAGCAGGGCTTTCTATGGCCCTTGAGCATCAGCGCTATTTCTAATCCTTTGTCCTCAAAACTCTTGGTGTGACACTCTGGAGGACGCGTGCAACCAATCCTTAATGGACTTACACTGTCGCCTTGGGAGCCGGGTCTTTTCAGCTTGGTTATCTACGGCCTTATGGTGCTGGGCCTGGTGGCATTGCTGCTTTTTTTTGCATCCTGGCTAGGGGAAAAGAAAAGCAATCCCGAAAAACTGAGACCGTACGAAAGTGGGATAATTCCCACCGGCTCGGCCCGCCTCCGATACCCTGTTCCATTTTTCCTCGTGGCCATCTTCTTTCTCATCTTTGATGTGGAAGCTGCCTACATATTTTCCTGGGCAATTTCTTACGACAGCTTGGGCTGGGCCGGTTGGCTGCAAATATCTTTCTTCATCTTTGTTTTGCTCCTTGGCCTTCTCTACATTTGGAAGAAGGGGGGACTCGAGTGGGGGCCAACGTCGAAAAAGAATTAAACAACAGAATTCTGAGCGGAGCTGACGGGCTGATCAACTGGGCCAGAAAGTATAGTCTTTGGCCCATGTTCTTTGGACTCTCCTGCTGTTTCGTTGAGGAAGCAACGGCCCTCACCGCCCGATACGATATGGCTCGATTTGGGGCGGAAGTGCTCCGGCCATCACCGCGGCAGGCGGATCTCCTAATCATTTCGGGTACCGTTTTCAAGAAAATAGCCCCAGTAGTTTTACGGCTCTATGAACAGATGGCCGAGCCCAAATGGGTCATCTCCATGGGATCCTGTTCCAACAGTGGGGGCATGTACGACGCCTACAGCGTGGTGCAGGGAGTGGATCAGATATTGCCAGTGGATCTTTATATCCCGGGTTGTCCACCCAGGCCCGAGGCTATTCTACAGGGGTTAGTCCTTTTACAAGAAAAGATAGTCGCTGAAGAAAGACCAACGCGTTCAATTTTCCACCTTGCGGGAGGGAGCCAGGGAACCCAGAAACCCATCCTCGTGGATGGTGAGACGAAGTCTCGAGATTCACGGGGACCGGGCATGCAAGGTACTGCCAAACGGGGCACTTCTGTGGTGCCGCCTGGATTCTGGGGTAGCCGCTCCGACCTCATGTGGACCCCACCACCAAGGCGAATCGAATTGAGTGAGCCTGATGAGAGCCTGGCCACAGATCTCCGAGCCCAGCAGCACCCAAATTTCAACGGTTGGATGATGTGACGGCGATTGATGAGTCCGCACGCAGAAATCGTCAGGAGTACCCGGATTACACCCTCGTATATCATTTGCTGTCATTTGAGCCCGCATCCAGATTGCGACTGAAGGTGGGGTTGCAAGGCGATGCCCCCGCAACTCAAAGTGTGACCGATATCTGGCCGTCCGCGAACTGGTACGAGCGGGAAGTGTTCGACATGTTCGGGGTCGGATTCGAAGGCCACCCGAACCTGCAGCGGCTCCTAATGCCGCACCACTGGGAAGGCCATCCATTGAGGAAGAGTCATCCCGGTCGAGCCACGGAGATGGGCCCTTACACCCTTGCTGATGCCAAGAAGCTACAACCGTTGGATGGGGGTGTCTATGTGGAAAGAGACGGCAGGGAACACGAGCTTATACTTAACATTGGTCCCCACCATGTAAGTACCCACGGTCTGATGCGCTATATTGTCTCCCTCGAGGGTGAGGAGATAACCGAACTCAACATGGACATCGGCTATCACCATCGAGCGGCGGAGAAAATTGGCGAGCGACAAACGTGGAACCAGTTTATTCCATACACTGACCGGGTAGACTACCTTGCCGGGGCAGCCAATAACCTTCCCTACCTTCTGGCCGTGGAGACTCTGGCGGGCATAGAAGTTCCAGAACGGGCCCAGGTTATTCGGGTCATGCTCAGCGAGTTCTTCCGGCTGAGTAACCATCTCGTCTTCTTTGCCACCATGGCCCACGATGTGGGGGCCATGACTCCTAATTTCTACACCTTCCGTGAACGGGAGATGATTCTTGATATTGTTGAGCTCATCACCGGAGGTCGATTACATCCTTCCTGGTTCCGCTTGGGAGGTGTTGCCGCTGATTTGCCGGAAGGTTGGCAAGAAGCGGTCAATGCTTTTGTCAAGATATTCCCTAAGGCTCTCAAGGAATACGAGGCACTGATAACGAAAAACCCCATCTTCAAAGTCCGGACTCAGGGCATTGGGCGCATTTCTTTGGAAGATTCCATCGATTGGGGCATAAGTGGTCCAAACCTACGCGCTTGCGGCCTGGAGTGGGACGTGCGGAAGAAGTTCCCTTACTCCGGCTATGAGAATTTTGATTTTGAGGTTCCCACTGCCACTGAAGGTGATTGCTATGCTCGCTATCTGGTGCGGGTTGAGGAAATGCGCCAGAGTTTGAGGATCATTGAGCAGGCTGCAGAGCAAATGCCCCCCGGACGTTACATAACCGATGACTACCGCTACGTGATCCCTAAACGAGAGGACATGCTAAAAGACATTGAGAGCCTGATCCATCATTTCATCAACGTCACCCGTGGAGCCAAAATTCCCAGGGGTGAGGCATACGTATCGTGCGAAATACCCCGGGGGGAGCAGGGCTACTATGTGGTGAGCGACGGGCTCGGGTACTCATATCGCACAAGAATACGGTCGCCGGGATTTGCCAATGTGCAGGTAATGCCAATGATGGCCGTGGGCGAAACCATTGCAGACCTGATCGCCATTATTGGCTCTGTTGACTATATCCTACCGGATATAGACAGGTGAAGGAGAGATGTCAGTAGTCCGTGTTCAGTTGTGCGGGCATAGGGCATGGAGCATAGAGTGGGAATTAGTCATATGCCTGCAGCGTCATTGAGTCATTACGCTTCGCTGTCATTTATTGTAATAGGTAGAAGACGGGATTGGGAATTGAGGAATTTCGGATTTTATTACACTCTCGAATCGCAACCAAAGGTTGCTCCTACATGACTTGTGTCAATTAACATAATTTCTGTAGGAGCAAGCTCCGCTTGCGATAAAAAGATAGC
>CAMYLW010000113.1 GCA_947259475.1 Thermodesulfobacteriota bacterium | reverse complement strand
CTGAGCCACTTCACTCTCGTGTGAAGCGAAGAGCTCAGCAAGAGCTTCATCAGTTACCAAGTCCTCTTCTAAAAGTGCAGCATCTCCGGCCGCTGCAGCGGTATCGGCTGTCCCTTCTTGTGCTGTAGACGTTTCCTCTACCTCAGTTTCGGCAGCGGCAGCAGATTCCTCCCCACCCTCCAAAGATTCAAGGGTTGTATCTAAGTCGGGCTCATCCTCACCAAATTCAACTTCCAGGTCCAACTCTCCCAGGGCAAGTTCGTTTTCGTCATCCACATCATCCTGGCTAAAGGACGGATCATCTGAGGCTGGGTCCTCATCCTCGACAGGATCAACCAAATCAATGATGTCGTCGTCAAGATCATCCAGCTGGAGATCAAAGTCTTCTCCACCTGTCTCCTGAGCTTCCTTGTCCTCGAACTTTCGGTCGTCTGAATTGTGATCCATGGCTGAAATTTCCAAGTTAGTTAGAGAACTTAGAGAGTTATGAAACCGTCCTACGAATAGCACAACGTTTCAGACACTGTCAAGCGATTTTAGTTTGCAGATACCCGCCTGAAAACTCCATTTACAAACCACCATGCATTCGTTACACTCACCAAACCTCGACCCCTGACGTTTCAGTATCAAAGGGGCTCAGCAGTAATGGAGCTTGGATGATTTCAGAATGCAGATTTAAGATTTTAGATTGCGGGATATTATATGTTGCTCTTTTCAACCTTCTTGAATCTTAAATCGCCCTTGCTCCAGTTCTCCCTAACACTTATTTGGAAAAAGATTTCTAGATCCGACCACGCCCCATGCCCTTGGTATTCAAGGACTCGAGCGAGTAATTGCCATGCGGGTTATCAGTCGCTACATAATTTTAGAACTCATCAAGATCATTGCTATCTGCCTGGGAGTCGTTATTGCCTTGTACCTGGTAATCGATTTCTTTGAACGGATAGATGATTTCCTGGAGGCGAAACTCCCCCTGTCCTTAGCACTGCAATACTTCCTGCTGAAGCTCCCGCTCATCGTGCAACAGGGTATTCCCATGGGTGTTCTCATGGGTACTCTTATTAGCCTGGGTTTGATGGCTCGCAGCAATGAACTCCTGGCCTTGAAGGCTGGAGGCGTCAGCCCTGCTTTGGTTGTCGGACCAATATTGACTCTTGCTCTGCTGTTGAGTCTGACGGATTTTACCCTTGCCGAATATGTGGTGCCGCTGACTAGCAGTCGCGCAAACTATATATGGAATGTCCAGGTCAGGAATCGACCGGCTCCAAGTAGCTTTTTTCAGGAGAAGATATGGTACAAAAGCGATCAAACACTTTACAATATTCGCGTACTACACCCAAAACGCAAGGTATTAGAGGGGGTTACAATCCATATGTTTGATCGCTCCTTCCACGTGCTCAAACGAATAGATGCCAGGAGGGGTGAGTGGGACGGGCAGAATTGGATATTTTCAGATGGGATATTCATCAACCGGACAGCGGATGGCGGCTATTCCATGGAGCGGTTTGAGCGCCGTCGCTTCCAGTTAAAAGAACGTCCGCAGGATTTTCAGCACCTCGAGAAAGCCCCTGAGGAGATGACCCTCGGTGAGCTTGGCCGCTATGTTACAAAAATACAAAGCGAGGGATACGATGCTACCCGTTACCAGGTGGACTTCCACGCCAAAATCGCTTTTCCCTTCACATCGTTCATTATGGCACTCCTGGGCATTGGTGTTGCTCTTTACCAAGGTAAACACGGTGGAATTGCGGTGGGAGTTGCCTTAAGTGTTGCCCTGGCGTTCATCTATTTGCTCATTTTTCAGTTCGTTCTCCGTATTGGCTACACCGGCAACCTGCAACCACTGCTGGCCGCCTGGATACCCAATATTTTCTTCGGCATTGCCAGCATCTTTCTCTTTATGCATGCAAGGCACTAGAGCGGAGCATAGAGATGGGAAGTTACAGTAAAGTTGTTTTGATTGGACTCATTTCTGTGTTTTTGGTTTTTGGCTGTGCCAGCCACGAGATATCGAAACTTAACTCTGACAAAATAAAAACAATTACCGGGTGGCATCTTTGTCTTACTGATGAGATGGCGATATTCGAAAAAGCCTTGGATAGTGAAGAGTCAGGTAAAACAAAATCGAAGAAATCCGTACTTCTACAATGTGACGTTAAATTACGCGATGATATAGCCTTCTATCTTACCACCAAACACAAAATCAATTTGGTAGAAGAATTAAAGCCAACAATTGGATTGATTCGCGCTGGTGCTGAATGTCGATGGGAACAATATGTAACTCTCAACATTACCATTTCTGATTGGGAACATAATCGTTTGGCTGAAATTGAAGTTAAGAATGGTGAAGATGTCATGGTAAAGGACGACGAGAAATTTGCTGAGTATTGTGCCGACGTAATTGCCGAACTCATTCTCAGCCAGTAAAGAATCCGGGACCTGGGCCCCGGCTCTAAGCCACCCCCAGGGGGGCTTCAATGGTCTTTCCCCTCTTACGGCAGTCTACTGGATTGATGGAGCGCTGCAAAATATCAAATTTCAAGCACCAAATTACAAACAAATCTCAAATTCCAATATTCAATAACCAAAACAAAAAATAGGTTTGGAATTTGGGATTTCATGGACTCTAGCACTCTAGTACACCAAAACAGCTCGCCATCTTTACCAGCAAAGCCATGCAACTCTGACCCTCGCAATGCGGGATCTTGACCTAGCCCTGAGGACCAGGTTTTCTAGGAGTGGGAGGGGTCTGTTTGCTTGATTTACAAGTAGAGGCGAGAACAATTCTCTCAGGATCCGTCGCTTGCTTCCAGAGCCATGTGGATTTTCTTTTTCAGTTCAGTGAGATCAAAAGATTTCACCACATAGAAATCGGCGGCAATGGATTTCATGTCCTCTTTGAAGGTATCGTAAGCAGTGGAAAGTATTACGGGCAAGTCGTAAAATTTATTGCGGATATCTTGTAAGAGATCTAAACCATCGTAGTCCACCATCTTTATGTCCAAGACTACAAGGTCGGGCTTGTCCTGTTCAATGCGTTCTAGCAGCCCATGCCCACCTTCCGCGGTGATGACATCGTAGCCCTCTTCTTTTAGTTCCTCGGAGTAGAGCAAGCGGATGTGCTCTTCGTCATCAACAACCAGGATCTTAGCCATAGTATTTCCCTCCAAACTGCAGGAAGCTTTCTTTCGTTGAGTCGTGAGTCATACAATCAAGGGGTTACCATTTATTGAGCAGATAAGGCTTCGCTTCCTCGAAGATCATGCATTCGTTTTCAATGTATTCCTCAGCCTGTTGAATTGACATTCTTTCCGTTTTTTTTGCATACGACAGGGTCTTGCCTACAAAGAGAGGCATAAGTGATTGCAATAGAGATTCGCGCTCCACCACCTCGTTCTTGTAAGCAGCTGAATAACTGTAAAGAATACGAGCCCATATTTCCGAAGGAAAGCTGAAGTGGTCCAGAGGAAGCTCCCTGATCTCTTCCAATTTATTGTAGATGTTATTCTCCAGAAAGCTCTCCCAGAGCTGCTTATACTGGGCAAAGCCCTGGATAAAAACTTGGTGAAGCTCATCATCCGCAATGTCGAGGGACGTGGGTGTCTCTACTTCGCCCATGCCGAAACCGTAAATTGCTGTCGGCTTGCTCCACTTCACCCTTCCCCATAAATCCTGAAAATGTATCATAAGGTTCAACAGAGTACCCACGATCTGAGAAAAAACCGGTCCAGAAGGCACGATGTTTCTGTCGTTTCGGTAGATTTTTGGTTTCCCTAAAAAGGACTGACAGATGGGAATACCTTGACAAATAGCCAGGGTAGTCATCCAGAGGTCGACACCAAATTGACCTACCATATCATTCCAACTGGGATGGTTGAGATAGGTCTCGGCCAGATTTACGGCAAAGGCAAAATCACCACCAATTGGTTGTCTGACTCGACGACCATAAAGGGCTCGGGTCAGTGGATAAACAATCCCATTGGCAACTGCACCATCGTACTTGTGTCTCACGTAGAGAGGGGCAACAAAACCGAAGCCGGCGGAAATGGGCTCCCCGAGATTCTTGATCCACTGGGGTGTAATGCTCTCTATATCAGCGTCTAGCACTATCACCGCTTGGGCCTGAAGTTCTACTGCTTTGACTATTAGGTTTCTCAGGCTATAGCCGCGGCCTACTACTCCTGGAGGTGTCGACAGGTAGATCTTGGGAATCTCGCTGGGAGTCTGTAAAAACGCTTCCTTCGTTCCATCCTCTGAGTGGTTGTCACAGTTGATAACCACCGAATTCTTATCACCAAAATGATCCAGCAGTCCTTTCGCGGCCTGCGCCGTTGGATGAGTGATGCTGTCAGCGTTGTTGTGCGAGGGTATGCCGACCACCCAATCAGCCTGCTCCACCTGCTCGGGATTCTCCTCAAATGCAAGCATAGATATGTCATTCACGGCTAACGTTCCTATCCCAAAAACATAGTAATTACAAATTATTGCCTGCCTCCGCCTTATTACACCATCAGGGCCTAAAAGTAAACCATAACTTCCTTCTCTTCACCCATTATATATGAGAATTCGCCTATTAACTTAGCTCCGAAAAAATCTCCTCTCCCCTTGGAATCTATGTCACAATTCGCCGAACCCGTCATTCTGGACGAGCTCCGCTTCGCGGAGCGAGATCCGGAATCCAGTGAAAGTGACGAATTGCGACACCTTGTCTTGAGGGAAAAGGGGACATGTAGTTATCCTGCGGAGCTAAATAAATAGGTGTTTATGAGAATTCGCCAGGGTTGACTTTTGAGGTTCCGCAAAAGTATGCTTCTCGCCAGCTACGGGCTGCGTGTTAGCACTTACTTGATAGCCAATGAGAGGTGACTATGCTTCTGGAGAGAGAGCGAGAGCTTCTGGTTGCATACGGTAAGAAACTGATAAGCCACAGACTTACCACTGGAACTGGAGGGAATTTGAGTATCTTCAATCGTGAGAAGGGACTCCTTGCCATTACCCCTGCCGGACTCGACTACTTCGAAAGCAGGCCCGAAGATATTGTTGTGCTACAGGTTGATGGAGAAAGGGTGGAAGGTAAGCGAGAGCCTTCAAGCGAACTACCAATGCATAGAATATTTTATCAGCAACGGAAAGATATCAATGCTCTGGTTCACGTACATTCCAGATACGCCACCACCCTTTCCTGTCTCAACTGGGACTTGCCGCCAGTTCACTATCTGGTGGCATTTGCCGGAAGTGAGGTAAAGTGTGCTCAATACGCCACCTTCGGATCAGAAGAATTAGCTCGAAGCGCTTTCGAGGCCATGAAGGATAGAAAGGCGGTGCTGCTCGCAAATCATGGTCTGTTGGCAGGTGGAAAAGATTTGCCTTTTGCTTTTGATCTCACAGAAATTATAGAATTTTGTGCAGAAATTTATTATCGCAGCAAATGTATCGGCGAGCCAGTCATCATCTCTGCTAGTGAAATGAAGGCCGTGGCAGAAAAACTCAAGTGGTATGCAACGTTAGGGTAAAGAGTGTTGATCCGGATTACAGGAGAGGGAAATGAAGGAACTGACGAGCGAGGAACGGGCTAAAATAGCCGCTGATTTGGCGGAAGTCCATGGTGAGGCCATAGCAAGCAGTACCAGCGAATTGTATGAGAAGGAAGCAGCAGCAATCGGGACCACTCTAACCTATCTTGATTGTGGCTGTATAGTGCTACGTCCCTTTGACGAAAGTGGTGACATTATTGGGGATACCAAAACTCTAGAAACGAGAGATCCTTGCTCTGTGGATCACACCGTAAGTCTGGAAAGCGTCATTCAGGCCGCTGCCCACAACTCCATTCTCTGGAAGGATGCCCCAGAAGAATTTGACCGCAAGTATGGCAACGAAAAGAGAATAGACATCGCCAGTAAGCTATTCCCCCCACCACCAGAAGAGTAAAGCGGATTGGAGATTTGAGATTTTAGATTTAAAAACTCAGAACTTCGCAGGAAGAGATGCATAAACCTCGATCTGCAGTCTACAATCGCAAATCATAGATCATCCAGGGGCAGGCACTAGAGCCCAGGTTTGCGATC
>CAMYLW010000112.1 GCA_947259475.1 Thermodesulfobacteriota bacterium | reverse complement strand
TGTGAGGCAAAAGGGACCAGGTCAGAGCTTATTCTAAAAAAGTAGAAACCATTCTGAACGTTGTACTGCAAAATCTGTAAGAGACAGTCTAAATTGTTTTCAACTTTCTGAACCAGCAGCTCCTCAGAATAGGAGGCAAGTCTGAAAGTGGAATTGGCTGTGCAACCGATTCCACTATTTATGCAGGGATATCCTATTTTCATATCATTTTCCTAGAAAGCCGAAAAAAAGTCAGATAGGATAAATATAGTATCGGCCCCCTCAACTTACAACAGCTTGCTATGGCAGAACTTGTAAAATACCAAGTAGTCGGGTTGCAGCGCGAGTGAGGTTAGATGAAATTTCACCTGTAACAGAGCGAATTTTTTTGGGGGTCTCTTGACGGACTGAAATGGAGTTCTTAACATTTCTGCCAACAGGGAATAATTTAAATTGAAAAACTTACAAGATTAGAGTATTGATTTAAGACAAATCACTAAACAGGGAGGTTAAACATGGCTGAGGCGACAAAAACTTCACTGGTGTATGTTTACGACAAAGAGGGCAATGCTTACATCTGTGACATCGACGATCTAAGAGATGCTAAAGCTGTAGGCGATGACGAGAAATCCAGTTGTACTGATCTGGATGGGATGGCGTTTACCAGAAACGAATAATTTGGATAAAAGCTTTTATCCCAAAGAAAGGTGAGCGAATTGTCACTCACCTTTCTTTTTTCTTTCCCTAAATCTTTCCTCAAACCTCTAGTAATCCCATGACCTAGTACTTTCAAAACCCACCTGTTGTGCCGGTGGTATAGTCAAGCTTTGCTCGTAGAGTAAATATGCTGTGATGATCTTCGGGAAGACGAACGCTCAGCAAAATCCCCCTCGGTCCCCCTTTGGCAAAGGGGGAAGATGGATTGTTTACATGTGAAATGGTCCCCTTGATGCCCCCCTCCGTTTGGGTTGGTTCATGGACCAAAGCAACCGGCTAAGCCGGAGGGATGCTGTATTTGTTCTGCCAAATCTTGGAAAGAAGAGGTCCCGCCTTTCTCTAAATCTCCGGTTTTCTTGACATGAACGGTGCAGTGATTATTTTGGCCAAACACGTTGAGTATTTTAGGTTCTTCTGCTTAGAAACATGTTCTTTGTGGAGAACAGTTTAATTCTTCGCTGGCGAAAAAACTATTTTCCATTCACAGACTACCTAGTGTCATTCTGAGCGAAGCGAAGAATCTTTGTTAACCGATTCACCCTTAAGATTCTTCGTCGTCCCGACTCTGGTGGGACTCCTCAGAATGACATTGGATATCAGAATGTCTGGATGAATAGCTAACTACTAGATGAAGCGACAGAAGAACTTTTGAGGAACAAATGAAGCGCTATAACTCGGAGAAAGTTCCAATAGGCAAAAAAGTTGCCTACGCAGCTCCGGCTTTTGCCCTCGCCATTGTGGGCATACCGGTATACGTCTACATCCCCAAGTTCTACACTGACGTGGTGGGCGTGAATATTGCCATTCTTGGTTACTTGCTACTGGCAGTAAGGCTCTTTGACGCCGTAACTGACCCGGCAATCGGCTATCTATCCGACCGAACACAAACGCGCTTCGGTAGACGTAGACCTTACATTGCCAGTGGGGCCATTCTTCTTTCTCTGTCCATGTATTTTCTCTTTCATCCACCCGAGGCTTCTCCGCTCTTCGAGACTGTCTGGTTCGGCATAACGGTTTTTTGTTTGTTCTTTTTCTGGACAGTAGTGGTAGTGCCGTACGAGTCCCTCGGGCCTGAGATCACTTTTGATTATGACGAACGAACCACCCTGCTGGGCATGAGAGATGGAGCCCTGATCGCCGGGACTCTGGCGGCAGCAAGCTCGCCAGCAGCCGTGGCCTGGGCCTTTAATCTGTCGCCAACCGCTGCAGGGGAGCGGGCCAAGTTCTTCTGGATCGCTGTGCTGTATGCGCCTCTATTGATAGCTTTCTGTTGGTGGTGCGTTATCTCCATTCGTGAGAGGCCTCAACATTTTCACGGAGACAAACAGAGCCTGATGCAGGGTCTCAGACATGTCTCACAAAACCGGCCATTTATCATATTGCTCATCTCGTATATTGTCGCTGCCTTTGGCAGTAATCTCCCGGCAACTTTGATTCTTTATTATGTGGAATACGTGCTGCAGTCCAAGCAAGCTGATCTTTTCCTTCTCATTTACTTCGTAACCGCGGTCCTTTTTCTGCCTGGCTGGATCTATATGGCACGGAAGCTGGAGAAAAAGGTTACCTGGCTCGCTGCCATGGTAATAAACACCGGAGCCTTTACCGGTGTTTTCTTTCTGGGGCCGGGGGATGCAAACCTCTACGGGGTGCTGGTTTTTCTCTCGGGAATCGGCCTCGGTGCAACCCTGGCCATACCTTCTGCCATGCAGGCTGATGTTATTGACTACGATGAGCTTCTCACAGGCCAGAGACGAGAGGGTGAATACATTGGCATATGGTCCATTACCAAGAAGCTTGCCGCGGCTCTAGGGGTTGGCTTGGCACTATCGATTTTGGGCGCCGTTGGCTACACGCCCAATGTCGAGCAATCACAACAGGTGCAGTTCACTCTCAGAGTTCTATACGCCTTGGTGCCTTCTCTTTGTAATATTGCGGCTTTTATCATAGCCCTGGCTTATCCGATCAGTCGCAGCATTCATAAAGATATTTTGGCGGCCATTGGAGAGCGGCGTGCGGGACAGTCTGTTGCAGACCCTCTCCGTCCAAGCCGAATAATCAGATAATGGATGGTGGGAACAACTGTAGTCTCAGGAGAAATGAAAGGAGTATGCATTGTCCATTTTCATCACTAACCTCATCGCTGTAATGGCCATGATGTTTGCAGTCTGGCTACTGAGTCTGGTTAAACGTGATGCAAGCATAGTGGACGTATTTTGGGGCTTGGGGTTCGTTGTCGTTGCCTGGCTCACTTTCCTCCAGGCAGATGGTTACCTGGGTCGAAAAGTGCTGATTACCTTGCTCACCACCCTTTGGGGACTCCGTTTGGCCCTCCACATCCTCATCCGAAATTGGGGTCATGGTGAGGATCGCCGCTACCAGGCCTGGAGAGCCCAATACGGCGCCCGTTTCTGGTGGGTAAGTCTATTTACCGTATTCGGACTGCAAGGAGTGCTCTTGTGGGTCATATCCTTAGTCCTGCAAGTTGGGCAGATTTCAGCCATTCCTGCGAGGCTAGTAATGCTCGATCTTTTGGGGGTGATTATTTGGGCTGTTGGTTTCCTTTTCGAGGCGGTGGGCGATTGGCAATTGTATCGCTTCAAGGCAGACCCAGAGAACAAAGGCAAGGTGATGAACAAGGGGCTGTGGGCCTACACCCGCCACCCCAATTATTTTGGTGAATCTCTGGTTTGGTGGGGACTGTTTATTATCACTTTGGCCACACCAGGAAGCACATGGGTGGTGATAAGCCCCCTGCTTATTACTTTTCTCCTGGTGAAAGTCTCTGGCGTTACTCTGTTGGAAAAAACAATAGTAGATAGTCGGCCTGAATATGCGGACTACATAAAGAGCACGAGCAGTTTCATTCCATGGTTTCCGAGAAAGGAGAAGCCATGAGATTTGCCATTGAACTGGCAGAACGTGGTCTCCTTCCAGACAGCCTTATCCGCTGGGGGATACGTGAACTGGACAAGAAAAGATTGCGGTTGGAAGATCTTGGCGATAGTGAAAAGCAGGGTCAGGCTTTAGAAAGATTCATTGAAGAACTCAGAAACAGTCCCGTTGCCGTGCAAGTACACAAACCGAAGGAGCAACATTACGAACTGCCACCGGCTTTTTTTGAAAAAGTCTTGGGCAAATGGATGAAATACAGCAGTTGCTATTGGCCCCGGGGAGTCGACTCCCTCGACAAGGCAGAAGAGGCTATGCTGGAGCTGACCTGTGATCGGGCTCAGCTCGAAGATGGGATGGAAATCCTGGAACTCGGTAGTGGCTGGGGCTCCCTTTCTCGGTGGATGGCAGAGAAATACCCGAGCAGCCGGGTAGTAACGGTGTCCAATTCCCGGCCGCAAGGGGAGTTCATCAAGGCGAGGTGCGCAGCCTTGAAGCTCGATAATGTAGAAGTTATAAGTGCTGATATGAATGATTTCCACACTGATCAAACCTTCCATCGCGTCGTATCTGTGGAGATGTTTGAACACATGCGCAACTGGGAAAAGCTTCTCGCCCGCACATCCACCTGGCTCAAATCGGGAGGGAAACTCTTTCTCCACATTTTCACCCACAGAAAATTCGCCTACATCTTCGAGGAGGAGGGAGAAGATAACTGGCTGGGGCGCTACTTCTTTACTGCTGGACTGATGGCCTCCCATGACCTGTTATTTAATTTCCAGAAAGATCTTACCGTGGAAGATCACTGGCGGCTAAACGGCATGCACTACAAGAAAACTGCCGACGCTTGGCTGAGCAACCTCGACAGAAGAGTTGACCAGATCTTGCCCATAGTGGCAGAAACCTACGGCCAGGGCCAGGCTGAACGCTGGCTCCAGCGCTGGCGTATTTTCTTTCTTGCCTGCTCAGAACTGTGGGGCTATGGCAATGGCGAGGAATGGTTGGTATCGCACTATCGTTTGAAGAAGTGAAAAGGGGCTAGCTCCCATTTACCGGGGAACAAACAATACTTTCAAATAGTAAATCTCGATGGCAAAGTTTCAGTGTTCGGGTTCCAGTGTTCAGGTATTATTATTCATGGTTCAAGTTTAGCCTTTATTTTTCTTGTTCCTGACACCTGAAACCTGACACCCGACACCTTTTCAGAGGAAACGCGCGGCAACCAGAAACCCGCCTGCTGAAACAAGGCCACACAGCACCATTCCCCAGAGGATGTCAACCACTACAATTTTCACCGGCCAATCTTTGAGGGTGGCCAGATTGGTAAGATCATAGGTGGCGTAGGTGAACAGACCGTAAAGCACACCCAGGATAACAGTGTGGGCCAATGAAGCACGACTGATACCCGGCAGGATGGCGAAGATCATTATGCCAAGAATGTAAAGGGAATAAAAGATGCTGGCAGCAGTCCAATTGACCCGCTCTCTGAAAAAGCGGCCTAAATGTCTATTGTAAAAATTCTTGGCAATCACACCCAACCAGAGAATGTCGATGGCGAAAAAGAAAATAGCAGTTACCACGTAGAGCTGAACAAGTTTTGCTGCATCCATTTGCTAACCTTTCACTCTTGGTGTTTTGGCAGTGTCATCCTGAGCGCAGCGAAGGATCTCGTGATTCTTCGTCGTCCCGCCAACGGCAGGACTTTTTAAAATGACATCCGAAAACAAGGTTTCCGGATAGAGACTAATTAACTTTCATAAGAATAGGTTATGGTAACTTTTTTATGTTTTCCTGCAGCGTCTTCCAGGTTAGAAATTCCCTCATAGCGCAGCAGATGGCGAGTTTTCAGGTCATACTCGGCGTCAACATGGGGCGCGAACATCCTGAGAAGCCAGTTGTCAATTTCAAGCCGGATATACAGGGTGTCACCATTGATTTTTCGTTTGCGAATCCGAAATTCGTATTGGTCCAGCCTCGATGGCAAGACGAGTTGTATCTGGAAAACTTCCCCCTGAGCTATTTGCTCGAGATTGTGGACAATAAATTGATGAAAACCTTGGCCGACTATTTGATTCTCTTCTTTCGCAAGATATGTTTCTTCGATATCAGCTTCACGGCTTTGCTTACGATAGAGCCGAATCCTATCCACTGCCACTTTTGCACCGTCTTGGTGTTGGGCCCGGATATCTCTGAAATCGTAGCTTCCGAACTGGGGACCGAAAGAGTATTCTGAAATTAACTCTCCGATCTTAGTATTATTGGCATCGTAATAAATAGTTTGACTTTCACTGACGTTGCCGTTCTCGTATATGACCGTGTGGTATTCAACATACTCCAAGATACCTTTTTCATTTACTGCTTTTCCCATCTTTCTAGCAGCTCCTGGTAATTTCCCTGTTCCTAAAATTAACACCAATGCTACAAAAATAATTATCATCCATTCACTTCCACCGATATTTAATGAATAATCCAACATATTCCGAATTATCTAATTTGAAATTAAACGTAATGTCTGTATTTGTGCCTAAATC
>CAMYLW010000111.1 GCA_947259475.1 Thermodesulfobacteriota bacterium | reverse complement strand
CCCTCGACTCAATGGTGGGATATCGGAGCGACCACTATCTCCTATTTGGCCGACCAGCCGCCCGCCTTGATGATCTAGCCAACTTTTTGCCGGCTCGTCTTTCCCTCATCATTTTATCTATAGGAGCGGTTCTCAGTGGCGAAAAAGCATGGGCAGGATGGACAATCTCCAGGCGTGACCGGCTGAAGCACCTGTCACCCAACGCCGGCCATTCTGAGAGTTTTGTAGCTGGGGCCCTTGGTATTAGACTGGGAGGGCCTACCGTATACCAAGAAAACACAGTAGACAAAACGTGGTTGGGGGATGGGGACGAGGAGGTAGGCCCGGACCACATCCGGAGGTGCTGTCGGCTTATCTATAGATCTTCTTGGGTAGCGCTCCTTTTATTCTCTGCTAGTCTGTTGAGTATGTCATTCTTCTTTTAGTAGAAGCCGACGGTGCAAGGCACAAGGTCATTAGATCGCCACAGTGAATGACTATGAGTGAAAGCGACGTCTAGTGACCGAACCCCGGACCTTATATCGCTATTCCCTTCACTCAAAATTATCTTGAAAAAATGCTTGAAAAGATCAGTGTATCTGTTACTGTTCCCTCGACCGAAAAAAGAAAATTTTGACGCTGTTCTTGTGAGTACGAGTTGCCTAAACACTTCCATTCTGATCGGGACAACCTGATGCTATTAGTGGGAATAGCCTTTTCTCACCTTACTGGGCCGAATGCCTGCCGCCGAAGCCAGCAAAGCACGATCGAGTGAATATGAGTGCGGATACGATTGTTCTAGCTGCAGCCACCCTTGTAGGCCTCTATATGGCCGCCAATATCGGTGCCAATGACCTGGCCAATGCCATGGGAACCTCGGTCGGTTCCCGGGCTTTGACCCTGAAGCAGGCCGTGCTGATCTCCATAGTGGCAAACCTGCTGGGGGCGGTGTTGGCCGGCGGTCACGTGACCAACACCATTAGAAAGGGGATGATCAACACTGATTTGCTTGCGGGTGCTCCGGAACACCTCATGATGGGCATGTTTGCCGCTCTGCTTGCCGCGGGTATCTGGGTTCATCTCGCCACAGTATTTGGGCTGCCAGTCTCAACCACTCACTCCATTGTTGGTGCGGTAGTGGGCTTTGGTATGATCAGTGTTGGTGTAGGGGCAATCTCTTGGGGTAAAGTGCTTACCATTGCAATGAGCTGGGTGGTTTCTCCATTGGCAGGCGCGGTCATCGCAGGGGGCATCTATTATTTGATCCGAAACAAAATCTTAAGATCAGACACCCCTGAGAAGATGGCTATGCAATGGTCGCCTTACCTCATTGGAGGTGTGCTGGTTGTAATCGTCCTGTCTTTCATATTTAAAGGGTTGAAGAACCTCCACTTGGACTTGGGTCTCGGACAGGCCTTAACTATAGCAGTGCCTTGTGCTGCAGCAGGCGGTTTACTGGGCCGGTTGTGGCTGAAGTATTTGCTCCGCCGGGACTTGCAGCGCCAGGAGCAGGCCGCACCCCTGCAGTCTTTCTTTGCCCATCTGCAAGTCATGACCGCCTGTTACGTGGCCTTTGCCCACGGGGCCAATGACGTGGCCAACGCCATTGGTCCCCTGGCGGCCATTTTCTCAGTGGTCAAGACCGGAAGCGTGGCCATGCAGATTGAAGTACCGGTGTGGATGCTTGCTATAGGGGGCCTTGCTGTGGGAGGTGGCTTATTTGCTTTTGGCAGCCGGGTCATGGAGACCATTGGTGGCAAGATCACTGAAGTGACGCCGGTACGGGGTTTTTGCGCCGAATTTGGCGCAGCCACCACAATTCTGGTATGCTCAAGGCTGGGGCTGCCTGTTTCCACTACCCACGTACTGGTGGGTGCCGTGGTTGGGGTGGGCTTCATGCGCGGCATGGGTTTCCTCGACATGAGGCTGTTGCGCAACATCGGCTCTTCTTGGGTCATTACCCTGCCGTTTACGATGGTCTTGACCATGGTGTTATACAAACTTTTAACTTTATTCTTTCTTTAATAACGTTTACCTCTATCGGGAGGTATGTCCATGAGATTCTCATTCTTTTCTCTTTTTTTCGATTCACCTTTCAAAAAGCTCAAAGACCACGCCGACAAGGTAAAAGAATGCGCCTGGATGTTTAAGCGGGCGGCGGAATGTTATGTCGAGTTGGAGTGCGAGGAATTCGACAAACTCACCGAGGACGTGGCCAAGCTTGAAAGCCAAGCAGACTGGCTCAAGCGCAATCTCCGCAACCACCTGCCCCGGGGCTTGCTCATGCCGGTGGACAAGTTCGTTCTTTTGGACTGCTTGCGCGAGCAGGACCATGTGGTGGATAGCGTGGAGGAAGCTCTGTACTGGCTCTCGTTCAAACCCGAAGGGGGGATCGCGGCGGAGCTGGTTGTCGATTTCTTGCACCTTATTGACGCTGTCATTCCGTGCATTGAGAAACTCCCTGAGATGGCGGAACAGGCCATTGCCTACTTCAAGAATAGTACCGAAAAAAACCGCGATAAGCTAAAAAGCATCATCGCTGATATCCATCAGGCCGAAAAGGAGGCAGACCACCTGGAACATGAACTTAAGAAACAGGCCTTTGCCGTGTTGAAAGATCCAGTGGACGTCTTCCATTTTGTCCGGTTGGTGGAAATTATCGGCAGCATTGCCGATGACGCCCAGAACGCCTCGGACCGCATGCGCACCATGATTGCTAGGTAGGTCATAACGCTTCGCTGTCACTTGGTCATAATGATTGGCGATAATGGATAGGATAAAATAATTTAAATGACTATTAATGACGGCCGTAAGGCCTAATGACGGGCGCCAGCCCTTTTGAGTGAGCTTTCCTTGACAGCCGCCGACATCCTATGTGATATTTGAGCCCAGTATTACTTGTTTCACCTATCGAGATTTAGTTTTCCTCTGATTTATTGTCCAGTGGTTGTTTAAGAGGAGGAAGCGATGAAGAGATTTCTGATCGCGGTGTCAGTCCTGGTATTGATCTTTTCTTTGGCCTCGGTTCCGGCTGAGGCCAAAACGTTAGCTGATATTATCAAAGCAGGAAAGATCGTTATCGGTGTCAAAGCCGACTACCCACCCTGGAGTGCCATTAATGAAAAAAGTGAGTTCGAGGGTTGGGAGATTGATCTGTGCCACAAGCTTGCAGAGTATCTTTTCGGTGATCCCAAAAAAGTTGAGTTCGTGGCGGTTACCCCAGAAATTCGAACCAAGTTGTTAACTTCGGGGAAGATCGACATCATCTGGGCGACCATGGGTATAACCTCTCAGCGAGCGGAGAAGCTGCAATTCTCCATCCCATATTTTGAGTCAGGTGTTCGCCTCTTGGCAAAAAAAGGGTCGGGGATCAATTCCATTTATGATCTCAAAAGCAAGAACGTGATTACCATCAAGGGAACCACCGGAGCTCAAGCCCTGGCTGAACTGGTTCCCGGTGCCAAGCAAATAAAATTCACCAAGACATACGAGGCCATACAAGCTTTGAGAAATGACCAGGGTGTTGCCTTTGCCCAGGATGATCTATTTGTATTCACCATGGCCCTGTACAACCCCGACCTTGAAGTGGTCGGCGAACACTTCAATACTACTGATTGGGGAGTTGGCATCCGCCAAGGTGAGGATGACGTCAAAGCCTTCGTGGATGTGTCCCTCAAACTTATGTATGAGTCAGGCTATCTCCAGGCTTCTCTTCGCAAGTGGTGGGGAGGTGGGGTGCTTGATGAATACTTGAGAAGAATTGAAAAGGTTTTTCAAGAATAGCTTCCCTAGCCCAGTTGATGAGCAACCATTTCTATCCCATCACCCTTCCCAAGACTGAAGTCCAAGCGAAAATCTGGCTTTTTGCTACAATCACATGATATACTTCCAACTTACAGGTACCAACTATTCCCAAGGAGGAAAAAATGATACAGGAGCGAAACCTTAGTATTCCTGGTGGTTTGACTGGAGCTCTTTTGGGCCTGGCAGCCGAGTTGGCACTGGAGGAAATAACCGGCATGGAGGTTGTGGGCGGACTGCTCGCCGTGATCGGTGCCGGTTTTGGTTTGATAAGGATTGATCGGCGAATATACGAATCCACGGTCAATCTGGTAAACCGGGTACCGGTGGAGCCCACCTCTGACTATCGAGATGTTTTAGAACAGATAGATGAGATGTCCATTGAGCTCCCCGAGCTGCGAGAGAGCTTCGTTAAGCTCATACGTGCAGGCATCGAAGCACAAAGGGCTTGAGGTAGATGCTCGGACTTAACTCCCTGTTCAAGCTCTTTCGCAAGACTTTCGCACCGAAGGTTGAAGGCCGAGGATTTCTTCCGCGTCGCTATTACTTGCATAGAGCGCTTGAGGCTCTGGATGAGGACGACATTGACGAGGCCGTGCGGATGATTACCCTGGCCGGGCAGGACAAAAAGAAGAGCGCTCGGTGGCGCATGGTCTGCCAACAAGTTATCTTCCGCTGCAGGGTCTTGGTCTCTGTTCACGAAAAACAGATGGACCAAATAAATACAGAATTGGAGATCTTCGGCAAGACGGAAAATCTCCGCAACCTTTATCTGCGGTTGCAGGAGGTGGAACGCAAGGCGCGGGACATTCTCAAGAACTATGAACTGCGACTACTTGAGCAATTAAGTGACTCCACTGCAAGCGTAGCTCAACCTTCCTGAACTTTAACCCGGATGTTTCATGAATTACCTACTGCGACCGCGGATATGACCGTCCTTCCGGGCGTCCTCGGGTGTCGGACCCTGCGACGTACCGTTCAGGTACGCCTCGGATCCAACTCCCTGCGGTTGCCCGGTGGCACAGCCATCTCCAGGGTCTCGCCACGGCAATTCATGAAACATCCGGGTTTAGATTCTTAGCATCTCAGCAGGTGCGGCAGCGGTAACCATCAACTCTATTTTCAGCCATGCATGACAATATTGCTCCCATCGAAAATATCTCTCCTGATCTACTTCAGAACCTCCAGGGAGTTTTGTTCGACATTGACGACACCTTCACTACTCACGGCAAGATTCCTGCCTGCTCTTTATCTGCACTCTGGGATCTCAAGAATGCTGGGCTGAAGCTAATCTCCGTCACCGGGAGGCCGGCTGGCTGGTGTGATCACATTGCCCGCATGTGGCCCGTGGACGGGGTGGTGGGAGAAAATGGGGCTTTCTATTTCTGGCTCGATGAAAAGGAGCGAAAACTGAAAAAGCGCTTCTTGGATACTGATTCGGTCCGCGCTGAAAAACGACAGCGTCTCCTGAAGCTGCGGGACGAGATTCTCGCAGCCGTTCCAGGCTGTGCACTTGCAAGCGATCAGCATTACCGAGAAGCGGATCTGGCCATAGACTACTGCGAGGACGTACCCCCGCTAGGGTCAGAAGCAGTCAAGCAGATTTGCTCTGTCTTTAAAGCCCACGGAGCCACCTGCAAAGTATCTTCCATTCATGTAAATGGTTGGTTCGGCAAGTATGACAAGCTTGGAATGGTAAAGAGGTTTATGGCAGAGTGCTTCGGCCTGGACCTGGATACAGAAAAAGGGAGCTTCGCTTATTGCGGGGATTCACCAAACGACGAGCCCATGTTTCAATATTTCCCAATGAGCGTGGCGGTGAAAAATGTGTTGAAATTCGTGGATCAGATGCAGACACTGCCCGCCTACATCACCTCACAAGAAGGCGGCGAAGGATTCGCCGAATTCGCCAATCATATACTAAAACACCGGCACAAGGAGCAGGGCACAAGGCATAAGGTAAAGAGCAAAGGGCATAGAGTTAAATGAAGCAGTTCGTCATCCCGGCCAAGTCCGGCGGCGGCGGACGCGAGCCGGGATCCAGACAACGTCCCCGCGAAGGCGGGGAACCAGACACCAAATGACCATATTGAACCTTTACTGGATTCCGGATCTCGCTCCGCGAAGCGGAGCTCGTCCGGAATGACGGGTTCGGCCGATTGTGGAGTTCAAAATTCGCAATTCGAAATCCGCGGTACCGCGGGATTGGTTCCGAGGCGTACCTGAACGGTACGTCGCAGGGGCCGACACCCGAGGACGCCAGGAAGGACGGCCATATCCGCGGTCGCAGCAGGTGATTCATGAAATGTCCGGGCTAAACCAAAATCATACACTTCTCCGGATTTAGAAAAAGGTAGATTTCATCTCCTTCTTCTCGCGGCAGGTTATGTGGAGCCTGCACCCTGATCATAGTTCCATTTACGCTGACGAAAAAGTAGAGAAAGTTACCCAAGTATGCCTTATGGGCAATGGTACCCTTGAACAGGTTCTCCCTGCCTTGAGGTGGTTCCGCAAATACTTCCACATCCTCCGGACGTATAGATGCATAGACTTCTTCCCCTGGTGTTGTGGGGGTCATGCTAGAGGTCTTACACAGCATCTGCTCGCTGAATTCGGTGCGCACATAAATCGCCTCCGTGTCCTGGAGGACCTGGACCACCTCCCCTGCCATAAAGTTCATGGTACCTATGAAATCGGCAACAAATCTGTTGGCGGGCTTATCATATATCTCCAGTGGAGTACCGATTTGCACCACGTTCCCTGAGTCCATGACGGCGATGCGATCAGAGATAACCATGGCTTCCGCCTGGTCGTGGGTGACGTAGACCGAGGTGATGCCCATACGTCTTACCAGACTCTTGATTTCAAATCTCAATTCTTCTCTGAGCTTGGCATCCAGGTTGCTCAGGGGTTCATCCAACAGCAACACTTTAGGATTTCCCACCAGAGCCCGGGCCAGAGCCACCCTTTGCTGTTGCCCGCCGCTCAATTGGCCTGGATATCTCTCTTCAAGGCCATCCAAACCCACTAATTCCAATACCTGTTGCGCCCTTTCTTTTATACTCTGCTTGGGTATCTTCTGAATTTTCAAGCCGTAAACGATATTCTTATATACCTTCATATGTGGCCATACGGCATAGTTTTGGAACACCATACCGATTCCCCTTTTTGACGGATGGACAAATCCCTCCGAAAGCATGGGCTTGCCGTCAATAACGATGTCCCCCTCCTCTGGTTTCTCCAACCCTGCGATGCAGCGCAAGGTGGTTGTCTTGCCGCAGCCACTGGGCCCCAGAAGCGTTAACATTTCTCCCTCTTTCACTTCAAAGTCTATGTGATTAACTGCCACCACTTTTTTAAAGCACTTGAACAGGTTGCGGACCTCTATAAATGCCATTGAAGTTGTCTCCGTAAGCAAGAATCTACCCGCTAAACATGCGGTTTCAAGTAAAAAAGCAGTAATCAGTTGTCGACCTGGCATAAGGCGCAGGGGACAGGGCTCAAGGCAAAAAACAAACTCTCATTAAATTAGTTGCCTTACGCCTTGTGCCTTAAGCCTTACGCCCTGGTTCTACTGGCTACTGGACACTGGCTACTTGGTCTATGGCTCTTATGACAAAATGACCGCCCAACACCTGATATTTTACGTACCACCTGGACCCCAGGCTGCCTTGAGGACGCCGCCGCTGATTCTTGATATGATCAGCAGAAGGATGAAGGTAATCACAATCATCAGAAAAGCCATGGC
>CAMYLW010000110.1 GCA_947259475.1 Thermodesulfobacteriota bacterium | reverse complement strand
AAGATGGGTGTGCCTGCCCGCCATCGCGAGCCCGCTCGCTCAGGCGAGGCGGGCGGGCCTCCGGGCAACTCGTCCCGCGGTACCGCGGGATTGGTTTCCGTACCTAAACGGTACGTCGCAGGGGCCAACACCCGAGGACGCCAGGAAGGACGGCCATATCCGTGGTCGCAGTCACGCCTGGGCGTGATGAAATATCCGGGCTAAGGGTTACAAGCGCACCTGCTGCGTTCGAAATAGAGATGCACTTTCAACTTCACCCTGCTCTGCCCCAGTGATATCCGGGATCTACTATAAGGAAAGATGGCTCTAGGATGGATCTTAATAGGCGGATTTATTGCCCTTGTTCTGCTCCTGCTTGCCAAGGACGAGTACTACGACAGGCAAGAGCAGAAGAAGCGTATGGAAATGCGAGCAGAAATCGCTTGGCCTGTTGTCATAAAAACGGATCGCGACAGCTGTGAGGGCAGAACGGTAAATGTCAGTGCCAGCGGAGCATTACTCTGCTTCACGCCACAGCTGTCATTGATGGAAATCGTCACTCTGACCATCAGACCCCCCGTAAGGGAGGCTCTGGAGATTACCGCCGAGGTGGTCAGAACAAATATCCCCTGTGACAACGACGACAGCACGCGCCGGGGGGCAGCAGTTCGCTTCATCATAATCTCAGAAAAGGATCGAGAGTTTGTCTCCTTTAGCGTCTTCGACCACCTCCAGCAAAAAGCCCGTTCTAATCAGCGCCGAGAAAGAGATTTAAGAGTGTAGATTTTAGATCGCAGATTGAGACTGCAGAGTTTTCCTGAGTCCTAGCCTCTGGGTTTCTAAATCTAAAATCTAAAATCTACAATTTATAACCCTGGCATAACCGGTGAGCAGCTGTCCTGATATTGGTACCAATGGCCAGATAGTCTTCTGTGTCTAAGATACCAACGCCAGTTCCTGCTGCAGAAACTCAAGTCATCCAATCAGTTTACCATTGACAGTTTGCCAGATCGTGGCTATTCTCAGCCGACTCGAGCTGGCGTGAGTCGACGCCGGCTTTTTTCTTGGTGATGTGAGGGGATTACGATCGTGCCACTACCCTATGGAACTGGTCACTCAGGAACAAGTGAGAAAACAAACGTTTTCATTTTGCACTGCGGTCTTGATCTCAAAAAACTACAGAGATGCTGCAAAATGGCGGATTTCGTCGTCAACCTGATACCTTTTTGCCGTGAGGAGGTCTTCTCCTACCATGTGCGACTAAACAGGCCACGGCCTGATTTGATAGTCATCCGCAGCCACTTTAATTCTCTGGTCGATTCCCTGAATCAGCAGAAATGTATTCCGACCATAGTGTCTCGACCCACCAAAAGCCCACCGACTGTCTGGCCCCCTTCATCCGAGCAGATGAGGGCTATGAAGGTCCTCACGCTTCCAATGCATATGAGATGCTGGCGCTGACCATGCGTCAGGAACTGTCGCCTGGCCCCAACCTAGATTTCTATCAAGTGCGTTCATAAAACGCCATGCTGCCGAAGGTGACGAAAGAACCCTCACCATCCACCTCGGTGTTGTCATAGTGTAGGAGTTCTCCCTCCACCGTGTTCTCCAGGGTTTTGAGCATGGTATAAAGGGGTGGAAGCCCGCAGATGCGGCGGCGATTGCCTTCACGCACCAGGGTGTTGGCGAAGGTGTCAGCGTCCGCGGTTGCCATGGTTTCGAGCAGCTGGCGGTCGGCTGCCTCGTGTTCTCGCACCGTTCCCGCATGGGGCCGGAACGGATCGCCATAACGGGGACCGATATGGGCCAGGTCCACACTGCTGATCAGACAAACTGGGTGTGGGTAAGAGTCCAGAGTTTCTCTGAGCGAGTAAACCATGGTGAGAATGTCAGTGCTACGCTGCTCGAGTTCTTCCACCGCAAAAGAGCAGAGGATGGGCACAATGCGAACATCCGGTAAAAGGAGACTCAAAAAAAGGGTCTGGAACTCAATGGTGTGCTCACGCCGGTGTGCGAACTCGTCCGCGAGAAGGTCCAGAGAACAGCGACTGGTCAATTCGTCAATGAAGTCGTTGTCCGCTGCAACCAAGCCCAACGGAGTTTCGAAATTTTTGCGGCTCAGAGCGAAGCAGTTGGCCAACGGTTCATGGCCAGTACCGAGGATAACGCAGGTGCTCACAGGGCTCGTTTCAACCAAGGCCTTGTAGGCATAAGCAAAGCACGGACCACCTGCGCGCAGGTCAATATGTGGAGCCATCAAAGCGGCTATCGTTTTCCTTGACTGAGCCGGCCGAGGATCGCCGGGGCCGCCGTTCTCCGGGTCAAAGAAGCTCTGCAGCTGGAGGCGGAGGCCTTCAGGATCCTGTTCATAGCTGACTCCCGCGTGGAAAGGCAAGCGGGTAGATTGGTTGCTAAACTCATCGATCAGTTGCCGCATGCGAGCACGGCTGTTTTCATTGTCCAGAAAAAGGTAATCATCCAGTGTTTGCATGAGCCCATCGAGTTTTTCACGAAATAACATGTTACCAAACCTGCGCATATGGGCGGCCTGGATATCCACCACCGAATTGGATCCGTCCATAAGGGTAACAAGAAAGTATGCCTGGGGGCTCAGGACCAGGGTCTCTGGATTCAATCCCTCCAGGTCCCGAAGCGCAACGTATAACTCCTGACCTTGTCTAATGGGGATGGCTTCCAGACGATCCCGCAATCTTGGTAGTTCTCCGCTCATAGGTTGGCCTCGTTATTGCTATAGCTTCCTGGCGGTGCATGTGCTCCCTTCCACCGCCCCACAATGTAGCTCTGGCTGGATTCGTAGAGTGGAATACGGCTCAATTGACCAGAAGCAGATGAGCAATAATCTTGTACAGTTTGTAATTTGAGACGGGATTCCAGTATAGTGAAAAAGAGCAGCCTGAGCAACGATTTTCTGGATAATTAAAGTGTTTGACTGTTACAATAAAATGTGTTATTTCAACATTATAAAGTATTTAGCCCAGGTTCTTCATGAGGCTGTCTTGCCATTGTGAACAATCCTTCTTCTCGGGCTTTTACTCACAACAAGATAACCCGTACTGGAAACTCTAGGGGAGACGATTCATCTGAACTCAGATGTAATCTAGTTATGCGACACCATTCTGCTTTTATACTGATTGCCCTGCTTGTGTTGTCACTACTTTGGGGTTGCGCTCTTTCTGGACGAAAGGTGGCCACGGAAGAGGAGATTGCCGCCCAGCAAGCGCGGGCAAAACTCCACTTGAGCTCCCGCACTGACGCCTACTACCATTTTCTCCGATCACGTCAGCTTCTTTATCAAAACCGGGTAAAAGAAGCATTGAGTGAACTTGAAATAGCCGCGGAAGCAGACCCCGGGGCCGCCTATCTTTTTGGGGAGTTAGCCACCTTCTACCTGCGCCAAGGCCAGAATGCAAAGGCCGTCGAGGCGGCACAGAAAGCCAGAAATCTAGATCCTGAGTCAATCAAAACGAGAATGATGCTCGCTGGACTGTACAGCAGTCTCAAACAGACGGACCAAGCCATTACCGAATACCGGGCAGTGCTCGATCTGGATCCGAAACAACAAAAGGCCAGGCTCTGGCTGGCATCCCTCTACGCTGGCCAGAGTAGATATGAGGAGGCCCGTGAGGTTCTGAATGAACTGGTGAATCTGGATCCTGAAAATCCTGTGGCAAATTATTATCTCGCCCGGATGGAACTGGAGCTCAAGGAATACAATGAAGCAGAGAAATACTACAAAAAAGCTCTGGAAATTAGACCTGATCTCGAAATGGCCCTCATGGACCTGGCTTATCTCTACGAACTGCAAAACCGCGATGATGATGCAGAGGGGACATACAAGAAAATCCTGAAGTTTGATCCAGAGAACAAGCAAGCTCGATCCAGGCTTGGCGATCTTTACCTGAGGCAGAATAACTACCGTGGGGCTCTGGCCGAGTTTCAAAAGATAATGGATCCAGAGGATAAGGGGTTGGAGATGCGGGGTAAGGTCGGCCTCCTCCACCTGGAGCTGGAAGAATATGATCAGGCCATAGAAGTCTTCAACACTCTTCTGGCGGGAGACCCCGAAAACCAACAGATTCGTTACTACCTGGGAATAGCCTATGAAGAGAAGGAGGATTTTGAGCAGGCCTTGGCCGAGTTCGATGAAATTCCTGCCTCCGGCCCCTACGGACTGAAAGCCAGACTCCACCGTGCTTTTATTCAGGAGAAGCGAGGGGATGTGGATGACGCCATTGCTACTCTGGAAGAAGTAATAGAAAACCACCCTGAGGAAGAGGACGGCTACCTTTACCTGGGGAACATGTATGAAACGCTCAAGCGTTTTGATGAAGCAGAGGCGGTTTTGAGACAAGGTCTGAAGATGTCTCCAGGCCACCAGCGCCTTCATTTTCGTCTCGGTGTCGTTCTGGATAAAATGGGGGACCGGCAAGATAGCATTGTCGAGATGGAAAAAGTGATAGCTATGGACCCCAAGGATGCCAATGCTCTCAATTATTTGGGCTACTCTCTAGCGGAAATGGGCATAAGATTGGAGGAGGCGGAGGAGTTTGTTAAACGCGCTCTGCAGATTAAGCCGGAAGATGGCTACATTACCGATAGTCTGGGCTGGGTATATTTCAAGATGGGCCGCCACAGTGAAGCGCTCGTGTGGATTAAGAAGGCGCTGGATCGACTGCCAGAAGATCCGCTGATTACTGAGCACCTTGGAGATACATACCAGGCTCTTGGCAGATGGCGTGAAGCCCAGGAGGCTTATGAGCGCTCATTGCGTCTCGGTCATGAAAACCCGGAGCAGTTGGAATCCAAGCTCCAAGAGAGCAAGAAAAAAGCAAACATTGAGGGGGCTCAGTGAACTCGGAGCCTGGTTTGAATTTAGACAGAAAGGCCATGGGGCCTGAGCTAGACTGGCGTAGATTAAGCAAAGCAGCGGCTGGGCCGCTGCGGCTGGTATCGTTATTAATCTACGTTTATCTCTTGTTCTTTTTCAGCGGCTGCGTCAAGGAGGTACCCATTTATGAACCGGCTGACCTGCCGGTTTCTTTGGTTGTTGCCCAACTGGAACAAAGACAGAACCACCTTTTTAGTTTCCGTGCGGTCGGCACCATCCGGGTGCAAGGAGGGAAACAGCGCTGGTCGGGAAAAGCCTTCCTCCTCAGTGAATTTCCTGATTCCTTACGATTGGAAGTGGTAGGCTTGTTCGGAAACCCCGTCCTATACGCGGTGAGCGATGGCCACCAATTTACAATCTGGGAGCCCGGTCGAAAGCATGCCTATCAAGGTTTGGCCTCAAGTGGCACTCTGGCAAGACTCATCAAATTTCCATTGCAGGATCGGGAGACCCTCCTGCTGTTAGCGGGAATTGTACCGCCATGGCACCAAGTGCAAGCAAAACTTTTCAGGTTGAGTGACGACGAGAGTTACATGCTGCAACTGGAAAACAAGCCTGCCCGGCTGAGGCAAAGGATCTGGCTTGAGGGTGAGGACCTGATCGTGACCAGGATTGAACGAGTGCAGGGAAATGAAGGCAAGTTTGAGGCCAAATTTTCTGACTTTGTTTCTATTGATGGATCATTTTACCCCAGAAGCATTGTGATGGAGGGAGGCCAAGCCCATCTCAGTATTCGCTACCAGCAGTTTGCAATCAACGAAGATTTAGACCCCAGTGTCTTTCATCTGGCTCTGCCTGAGGGAATCGAGATCGTTCCCCGGTAGTCCCGCGTCCGTTGTTTTACATCAAACACCTTGTCCTCAGGGCCAGCTTCTGTATGATTTATGATTTCAGATTGTAGATTGCAGATTGAGGAACAAATGCATTTCTTACTGCGAGGTACTGAGCTCTTCAATCTAAAATCTGCATTCTCAAATCTAAAATCGTGGGGGTCCTTCCACGGATAGGGGGATCTTCGATGGGCCCGAATTCGTTACTGTCTCAGATTATGACGCTAGAGACTGGGCGTTGCTGTTTTGCAATAGAGGCGGTTTTCTAATGCAACGTTTCTTTACCGACCGCATGCTGGGAAAACTGGCAAAGTGGTTAAGAGTTCTCGGATATGACGTAGTATATTTACGACAGGGAGCGGATGAAGAGATTGTGGAGCGGCTGCGAGAGGGTAGGATTTTCCTGACCAGGGGCCGCAGGGCCG
>CAMYLW010000109.1 GCA_947259475.1 Thermodesulfobacteriota bacterium | reverse complement strand
AGATTGGAGCAGCGGAGGTTAACTTTATCGGTGGACAGTGGCCACCCTGCATTCCTTTGTAGGAGCAACGTCCTCGTTGCGATATTGGTCGTCTGCCGATGGCAGACGCCATATTATTAGATCGCGACCAGGAGGTCTCTCCTACAGACAATACCATTGGCGGGCATTGAGGCCCGTCCCGCCAAAGGAGTAAGGCCGTAGGCAGAGAGTTGGAGGTTGGAGGAGCGGCCCTGTGGGCCTTGAGGTTGGAAGCAAGGCGGAATGAAACGGAGAAGGGGCGAAACGGAGACGCGGCGAAACAGGAAGCCAGAGGACAGAAGACAATTGCGAAATTAGGAGCCAGGAGTAGGTCGGATGGTTCTGCAAAGCAGGTTCATCCGACAACAAAGCATTATCACTAAGCACTACTTACATTCTTACAGAGTAAATCCGAAATCCGAATGATCAAAAGTTCAAAACGCGACTAGTCAAAAAAGACCTGTTTAGTGTTTCGGTCATTTGGATTTTGGCAATTCGAATTTGTTTCGGATTTCGATATTCGAATTTCGAATTTCTGATCTCCTCCTTGAAACTCACAACACCTTATAGGCGCCTCAACCGCCATTGAGAATCAAGTGAGAACGGCCCCGAAGAGATCAGCCCAGGGGATCATTCTCCACCAGATTCCAGATGCCGCAGGGACAGGCTCCGGCGCAGAAACCGCAGCCAATGCACAAATCGGCATCAACCACCATTTCCAGGCCGTTTTCCCCTTCCTCTTGCTTGGAGATAGCCCCTTGGGGACATATGGTAATGCAAATCCCGCAATCGCGGCATGAGCCGCAAGACGAACACTCAGTGGAGCATTGTTCAATGGACTCGAAGCTCTGCAAACGTGGATCGAAGTATTCCAACTTGATTCGGGAGCGATCAATGATCTGATGGGTGTCACCCCGGGGACGTTTCCCCGCCAGAATGTCGTTTATGGCCTGGGCAGCCTGACGACCTGCCCCAACGGCATCGGTGAGAAGCCCCAGTTTCACAGCATCTCCAAGGGCAAATATCTGGGGATCCGTGGTCTGATAGATGTCATTTACCTCTATGAAACCTTGCGAGGTCTTGACCGTATCGGGCAGAAAATCCAGGTCAGGCTGATCGCCGATGGAAATGATAACAGTGTCCGCTGGGATGACTTCATCGGTGGTTAGTTCCACCCCCTCTTTGGTTATCTGTTTGGTGAAACAAGGCCAGCGAAACTTGGCGCCAATCTCCTCTGCTGCCTCTCGCTCGGCCCCGAATGAGAGCGGCGTCTGGATGTCAATCAGGGTGATGTCCTCTGCTCCTAACCGGTGAGCCTCGGTGGCTGCATCGCAACCCACATTACCTGCCCCGATTATCACCACCGTCTTCCCTACTTCGGCCTTATCAGCCTTACTATCCTTAAGAAATTGTAGAGCCGGAATCATCCTCTCTTTCCCTGGAACGGGAAGAATTCGTGGTTTCTGTGCCCCCACGGCTATAATCACGAAGTCATAGTCCTCCTTCAGCTGCTCGACCTCCTCTATTCCAAACTTCTGCTGTAGATGTATGTGGGGAAGAGCCTCACGGACTCGTTCCAGTTCAGCGTTAATGATCTCATCAGGAATGCGACTCCTGGGGACAAGTGAGCTTATCTTCCCGCCTAGTTTTTTCTCCAGATCATAAAGGACCGCCTCATGACCTTGCTGCCGTAATTGCCAAGCCACGGACATTCCACCTGGGCCACCACCGATAACCGCGATCCGATGCCCTGACAGGGGCGGCAGTTCAGGAAGGGTGGCCTCAATACTTGCTCTGCCCAGTGAGCCTACATCCACCGGGGTCATACCTGCCCACTGGCGGGTGCAGCCCTGCATGCAAAGGTTAGGGCAGAGATAGCCACAAACTGTGGCAGGAAAAGGTGTATAGGTAAGGGCCAGATCCACAGCCTCATCCACCCTGCCCTCACGGATCAGACTCCAACGTTCTTGCACCGGGATGCCGGTGGGACAGCTGGCTTCACATGGAGGCAGATATTCCTGGTTTTCCCATACGGGGACAAAACGTCTGAGCACTCCGGTGGTGATTAGCGGAATTGGACTGCGGTCGAGATCTGTAAGATCACCTATGAGTCCGCCTAATCCCAGTTCCTTATCCCACACGTCCTGGCAGAAATCGCTCATGGAGCGCCTAGCTCTAGCACCCCTCTCAAAAGGAGTCCTGGCCTCCAGCATTTGCCACTGATCTCGCTCTGCAAGCTCATCATAAAGAGGGGTTCTATCGACTCTTTCCAAAAACAGCCGGAGGTTTTCCGTTAGCCAAACCCAATCCGCATCGGTTATGGGCTTCAGCTTGGCATCGTTCTGGCTGAATCCTCCATGTGGGCCGCGGAAAAAGATCTTACCCCCTACCATGCCAACACAGGGACGATATCCCAAAACATTGTCGGGGCTCTGCGATTCATGACCGCAGATCACCGCGATACCACCAGCCATAAACTCGGCGAAATAATCACCAACCGAGCCCAAAACCCAGAGTTCCGGCGGTTCAAACCGTGGGTTGTATTTGGTCATAGTCATGCCCCGGGAGCCTATGTTACCGGCGACATAGACCTTTCCCTGGGCCATGGCGTTGGCGATTCCATTGGTGGCGTTACCGTGGACAGTGATTTCCGCTCCCGCATTAAGCCATCCCACATCATCAGAGGCCGGTCCCATAATTTCGATGCGAGTGTTGGGAAAACCCATGGAACCAGTCCGTTGGCCGGTGGAGCCTAAGATTCTGATATGTAAGGGCTCATCACCCGCCCGCCACAGACGGCCACCAATTCCGTGCTGGCCGGAAGCTTCGACCTCCAGGTGGCGATGCCCTTCGGAAACAGCCGCTTGGATGAGTTCTTCCAAAAGGCGCGACTCAATCCGATGGCCGTTTTCCATGCCGGAGATTAAGTAAGGTTGTTCTTTCGGGTTCATGGTTTTATCTCCAAATCAAAAAGACAGGAGTCAGGGGTCAGCAAGGATTGAGGTTGGAGGATCGCTCAGGTTCGACTTTGCTCACCTTCGCTTGAGGTTGGAGGCAAAAAATCTCTTGGTTTAATATTTGTTGCCTCCAACCTCTAACCTCAAACCTCCAACTGCACGAGCCCTATGCTCTATGCTTCAATCTGGGTTACACTACAAAGCTTATATCCAACCTCTCGGCTGCGGCTTTATCGTTGATGCCAATGGCATCGGACATACCGATGGGCAGAGAGGTGGAACGGCCCAAGGGTGCCAGAATCTTCCTCAGTTCGGTGTCGAAAGATAGAAACACATCCACCACCCGCTCTGCCACCAGTTCAGGATCCAGACGGCTGTAGAGGCGTGGGTCCTGGGAGGTGATGCCCTTGGGGCAAAGGCCAATGTTACACACATTGCAGCGGTCTGTTTCTGAGCCCAGACAGCCGGCAGCTGCCTGCATAATATATTTGCCAATCTGAACAACACTTGCTCCCAGCATTATGAGTGCAGCAGCATTGGCTGCCAAATTGCCCTGCTTGCCAACACCTCCAGCAGCAATCAGAGGAATCTCGTTCTGCATTCCCACCTTGACCAGGTTTAGGTAACAATCGCGAATATTGCTGGCTATGGGGTATCCCATGTGATTCATGGAAACGTTGTAGGCCGCTCCGGTACCACCATCCTCACCATCAATGCACAGGCCAGCCGCATAGGGGTTCCGGGTCAAGTTATTGAGTACTGCCAAAGCGGTAGAGGTGCCGGAAATCTTGGGGTAGACCGGCACCCGGAATCCCCAGGCCATGTACATGGACTGGATCATCTTGGCCACGGATTCTTCGATTGAATACTTGGTCTGATGCGTGGGTGGACTGGGGAGACTTATCCCAGGAGGAACACCCCTGATGGCCGCGATGAGATTGTTGACCTTGTACCACATTAAAAGACCACCATCGCCGGGCTTGGCCCCCTGACCGTACTTAATTTCTATCGCACAGGGGTCTTCCTTCATTTCCGGCAAAGAATGGATAATCTCATCCCAGCCAAAGTACCCACTGGCAATCTGCAAAATGGTGTATTTCAAAAACCTGGAACGCAACAGTCTCGGAGGGCATCCCCCTTCACCCGTGCACATGCGAACCGGCATTCCCAGTTCTTCATTGAGATAGGCAACCCCCATTTGCAAGCCTTC
Source organism: Thermodesulfobacteriota bacterium (assembly GCA_947259475.1). Lineage (GTDB taxonomy): Bacteria > Desulfobacterota > Syntrophobacteria > BM002 > BM002 > BM002. Next base: position 1,964 of record CAMYLW010000109.1, on the reverse strand, counting down.
CCACATGTTGGGAGAAAGTGCCCCGAAGGACATTGAGCCGATCATTAAAGGGTATATCTCTCGAACAGGAGGTATCCACCCTTGTTCTCTCTGCAGCCGCAGATTTTCCTCGGCGGGAAGGATTCGCCCCAGAAGCGTGCGCAATTCGAATTCATGGCGCCCTGCGTCTAGAGCAGGGTCGGTGAGCATGGAAATCCGGGTAAACTTTATCTGGTCCAGTACGCCGCCCACCACATTTCTGCGGCCACCTCGACGGCGCGGTTGACCTCCTCGGTCTAGGTGGTACTTGAGTTTGTCAGCTTCATCGCTGCGGTACGGCATTATGCAGTCGTTGGGACAGACCATGCTGCACATGCCGCAGCCAATACAGGCATAGGCCGGATCGGTCTTCTGCCTGACGCCATAGTACACTTGGTAAACATTGCTAGGCTCAGTTTCCAATCCCATGGTGGTCTGCACCAACCTCTGACGATGGACAGCTGGTTCTATAGCATTAACAGGACAGACCGCGGTGCAGTTGCCGCACAGGGAACACTTGTCCCTCTGCCAAAAAATCTGCCATGGCAGGTCCTTGGGACTTAGTGTGGAAGGAGTAATGGATCCGTTTGTCGACATATCTCAACCTCCTGACGATCAGGGCGAATTATCGCAGTATCTAAATGCATTGGTTGAAAGTCCTTGCTTTTATCTCGATCGGGAATTGCTGCGTCCAAGCCACACATCTCCGATGAGATGGCGTAGAGACCTGGTCTGCCCCCCACCACACCCGGTCGTAGTTTTTTGCGGTCCTGCACTATGAACAATGTCTTGTCCGGGAGGCTCCCCATCACACAGTTGGGGCCGTCTATTATCATCCTTCTACATGTGTGTTTGATTTGCTTTAGGCAATCACCGTTGGGGTGGTGGACCAGGTCCAAATCCTGAAGAGGGGTGATCACATGCTTGTACATTTCGATTCCCAGCCCCAACCGGTAATGGGTGAAGTGCAGGATGTGGGTAAATACCTCAGAGTCGGATTGATAACCCATGTATCCCGGAAATCCTCTGGAAGTAAGAAACTCCCGAATAGGGATAAAGGCGGTGTTCTCGCCATTGGTCATGGTGGCAACACCTTGGATGAAAAAGGGATGGCAGGCATAGAGATTTATGGCATAGTTCGTGTTTTGCCGCCCCTGAGCCAACATCACCCTGGCCTGAAGTTCCTTGCGATCCAGCTGTAGATACTCCGCCACAGTCATGGGATCACCAATCTCTTTGATCATGATCACATCCGGCCAGAAGCTGTAAACAATCATGTCCTCAGCCTCTTCGCCCATCCTCCGGAGCTGAAGCCGAATCATCAATAACCTATATTGTAGGTCGCTCTCGCTCAGCCCTTCCCAGTCCTCTGGGTACTCATAGGCCCGGACAAGGTAGATGTCCCGTTTGGGAACTCCTGGAGGTGGCTGTTTGGGAATCTTGATGGAAGTCTTGTACTTGGTCATGAAACCGACATCCATCATGAAGCGGTCCAGCCGCTTCAGCCCTTCAGTGCTAAAAATGCCTGAAAGAATCGGAGCACCGTCCAATTCTTCAAAAGGCCCCCCAAGATCGCTGAAGAAGAGCCCGACCCCGGAACCATCGTGTCCCTCTCTCATCACATCCAGTGCTTGGATGGCCATCATGGGAGACTGAGGTTCCTCACTGGTAACTGCAAACATACGACACATAAAGTATACTCCTTATCCAATCATTAACTGATAAGTCCGAAATCAATTTAGGAATGCAGGGATTTAGGAAATTAGGGACTTTGCTGCAATTCGAAATCCCCAAGCCGAAATCCGAATATCGAAAACGACTATTTACTTTACTCCTTATTATAGCGGCCCAAGGAGGCCTGCTTGAAGATTCACCACAGAGGCACCGTCTCCAATGAACTAAAGTGAGCTAAAGTGCCTAAAATGTCTAAAATGAAAGAACGTAAT
>CAMYLW010000108.1 GCA_947259475.1 Thermodesulfobacteriota bacterium | reverse complement strand
AGTAGGCCTCAGCCATAAACAGGAAGTCGTGATTCTTCTCACGGACGGCCCTGATCACCTGCCACCAGAATTCAGACGCAGCCCGCTCTCCGGCCCGATGCCCCCAGGTTTGCTCAAAAACGCGGTTGACGAGCAGCATGGCCATGTCGCAGCGCACGCCGTCGCATTGATCGGTGATCTCACGTAGAGTGTCTATGGCAGCCTGGCGCAGCCCCGGAGAAAAAGCGCTCAGTTGCGCTGTGTCCATCCACGGCGAGAAGTAAGGATCGCGTCCATGAGCGAAAACCTTTCCGTCTGCCTCGAAAAACTCACCAGGTCTCCCTGCCAGATCATTGGCGTCTCCCTGAATCAAGTATTCAGGGTGCTCGAAAACCCAAGGGTGATCCGGCGCCACATGGTTAGGCACGAAGTCCAGCATGAGCAGGATGTTCCGTTCTGCCAAGGCCTCTCGTGCCGCAGCCAACCCCTCCGGCCCACCAAGGTGCTGGTCTACCACGTAGCGGTGTACGCAGTAAGGTGATCCCACTACGTCTTCTGGCGAAAAGTCGGGCAGGACCCGGTGGTATTCGGTTTGCAGATCCTCGTGCTGGCGCGCGATCTGGGTGCCCACCGGACTCCGTTCCCAGACGCCCATCAACCAGACCGCATCAACGCCCAACCCAGCAATACCGTCCCATTCCTCCGGTGGTATGGTGGCTAATGTGATTGACCGTTCGTAGTGCTGACTCAGTTCGTGGAGCCAGACCCAAGCGTTTATTTCATAGATGATGGGATTTCTAGGCCACGGTGTCACAGCCATGTCTCCTGGAAGCTAAAAGACTCGCCTTTCGAAGCTGCAAGATGATACCATACAGCAATAGCTATTTCTTATGTCATGTTGAAAAAAAGAGAAGTTGAAATATGGAACCGACAATATCCGCCGAACAAGTGGAAGCCATCGTACGCAATCTGCATCACGATCCATTCCAGATTTTGGGACCGCATGAAATGGAAGTCAACGGTCGTAAAAACTGGGTGGTGCGTGCCTTTGTGCCGGACTCTACTGAAGTGTATCTACTCAATCCCCAGACCGATGAAGAATACCGCATGCGATCCGCACATAACGAGCATTTTTTCGAAGTGGTTTTGCCTGGGCCCAAAGAAATTTTTATGTATCAGTATCGAATCGTGGCAACAAATGGTCATGAGCGCTTTGTTTACGATCCTTATTTCTTTTTGCCACAGATGGGTGAATTGGATTTATATCTTTTCGGACAGGGCGATCATCATAAGATTTACGAAAAGCTTGGCGCCCACCCGATGGAGGTCAACGGTGTTAAAGGAGTGTATTTCGCGGTGTGGGCACCTAACGCGCGCAATGTGAGTGTAATTGGTAACTTTAATGTTTGGCATGGCGGCAAACACCAAATGCGAGTCCTGGGTTCCTCCGGGGTCTGGGAACTTTTCGTACCCGATATCGGTGTTGGAGAAGTTTACAAATACGAGGTCAAGGATCAATCTGGGAACATCTTTGAAAAATCGGATCCTTATGGTTTCCAGTTCGAGGTTCGTCCCGCCACGGGCTCAATTGTCGTTGACATAAACAAGCACAAATGGGCTGATCAGGAATGGATGGATAAACGTCGGAGGACAGATCCTTTAGGACAGCCTATATCAGTCTATGAGGTGCATCTCGGTTCGTGGATGCGGGTGCCAGAGGACGGCAATCGCTTCCTAACGTATCGTGAGTTAGCCTATGAGCTCGTGGAATATGTAAAAAAGATGGGCTATACCCACATCCAACTTCTCCCAGTGGCGGAGCACCCATTTGATGCTTCGTGGGGATATCAAGTTTTGGGCTATTTTGCACCCACCTCGCGTTTTGGCACACCTGAGGATTTTCAGTATTTTGTTGATTACTGCCACCGGAATGACATCGGTGTCATCGTCGATTGGGTGCCGGCCCATTTTCCGCGTGATGCCCACGGATTGGCATTTTTCGATGGCACCCACCTCTACGAGCACGCTGATCCACGCATGGGAGAACACCAAGACTGGGATACAAAGATCTTTAATTTCGACCGCAGCGAGGTGCGCAACTTCCTTATCGCCAACACCTTATTTTGGTTCGAAAAGTACCATATTGACGGCATCCGGGTGGACGCCGTGGCCTCCATGCTTTACCTAGATTATTCAAGAAAGGAAGGCGAGTGGATACCGAATCAATTTGGTGGACGTGAAAATCTAGGAGCCATAGACTTTTTGAAGCGGCTGAATGAACTTATCTTCAGTTATTACCCAGGCGTACTGTCCATCGCCGAAGAATCTACAGCCTGGCCGGGTGTCTCGAAGCCAACCTATCTAGGCGGTCTCGGCTTTAACTTAAAATGGAATATGGGTTGGATGAACGATTTCTTGACCTATACTTCCAAGGACCCGGTCCATCGAAAGTACCACCACAACATGATTACCTTTGCGCTGTTGTACGCATTTCATGAAAATTTTGTCCTGGTGCTTTCCCATGACGAGGTGGTGCATGGCAAAGGTGCTTTATTGAACAAGATGCCTGGCGATATGTGGCAAAAGTTTGCCAACCTTCGCGCCTTACTTGCTTTCATGTTTGGTCACCCAGGAAAAAAATTGTTGTTCATGGGCACAGAAATTGGTCAGTGGGATGAGTGGGAAGAGGCGCACAGTCTGGATTGGCATTTGCTGGAATACGAACCACATCAAAAGCTGCAGCTCTTTGTGAAAGAATTGAATAGAGTGTATAGAAACGAGCCAGCCTTATACCAAGTCGATTTCGATCACACTGGTTTTGAGTGGATCGATTTCATGGACTCTGATAACAGCATCATTACTTTCATGCGCAAAGCCAGCGATTCCAAAGACCTGTTAGTGTTCGTCTGCAATTTCACGCCGGTGTATCGCGAGGACTATCGCGTGGGAGTGCCTTTTCAGTGCGAATATAAAGAGCTGTTGAATAGCGATTCTGAAATGTATTGGGGCAGCAATAAAGGCAATTATGGCGGCTTGTGGAGCGATGAAATTGCCTGGCATAATCAACCGTATTCACTCAAGTTGAAAATTCCGCCGCTTTCAACAATGATTTTCAAACCGCAATGTGAGCCAGTTGACTGAGAATGGGGCAACCGCTTCAAGTAGCCTTTTATCGTTTAGAGCCACTCTGAGCCTGGAAATCATGTCACTGCTATTTACGGTCATGGCCCAGTCACTGGCTCGGTGTATTCGGACTTGGAGCTGACGATTAGCGAAGGATCTGGTAGTTGGAGGTGAACCACCTCACCGCTCTCCCCTAGAGGCTTGAGGGGCTGGTCATTGAGGTAGAGCCGGAGACCAGCAGCGTTGCCGATGTGGAGCCTAAAACCTGACATTGCCCTCCAGGTATGATTTTCATTGGGTTGAAGCAGGTATTCGAGTTCTTGCCTCTCATCAATAACCACCTGGAGCCAGGTGGCCGCCAGGGTCTCGGCCCGCAGAAAATAGGGCGGCGCTGTCGAGGATAGTCCAACGACGTGCTGGTCTGCTTCAAGCCAAAGGGAAACTTTTTTTTCCGAAGAGGTTGACCCTTCAACAGCTGAGGAGTAAGGCTGAGCGGTCTGACCATCGAGTGCTGCTGACTCAGGCTCCGGCTCTACTGTGGTCTGGAGCGGCTCAGACGGTGGCTGGACTACCGTGGCGGATTGTTCTTGCTTCAACTCTGAACCTAAAACAGCCTGAGAGGTAGCCTGGACTGTACCAGTCCAGGAGGGTTGCCCCTCGGTCACAGGTACCAGAGGCTGCTTCGGGGAACGATTGAACCACCACCCTGAAAAGATCAGAACTGCCAATAAAGAGAGGGTGGTGAATAACACCACCCCTTTTTTCCTGGAACCCTCAGGCTGCAGCCGTAGGTGACCAAATAATTCCTGCCACCAGGGCCGTCTAAGACGCTTCACCTTATCATCCACTGCAAGCAACCTGGCTTGGGTCCTTTCTTTTTCGTGATCATTCGCGTCTGTTGTCTTTTTGAACTCGCCCAGCAGTTTTTGCCGTTCTTTCTCCAGCTCCCTGAGTCTGGTCTCAGTCCCCTTCAATTCATTGGCTTGGATCTTTAAGTTTCTTTTCAACGTATTAACTTCTAATGTCAGCTTCTCCAACTCTTTATCCTCGGCCTCCAATGCTGCCTTACACGTAAGGAGATATTGACGTTCACTTTCAAGCAGTCCGAAACTAGCCAAGGGTCGCTTTGGCCTGTCCCTCTCTTTATTGACAGAAGCCCTCTTGTTTCTCTCAGCCGATGTGGTAACAGAAGGTTTGACCTGGGGTTTTCTCTTGGTGTCACCAAGAGTCCGCACTTCATCCATAGATACGTAGATGTGGCCAGCCTCTTTTATTCTGGTTAACAGTCCCTTATTCAGGTATGTGATTATCGTGCCCTTGGAGACACCCAGGGCCCTGGCAGCCACCTGGATGGTGACTTTTTTCTTCGGAGATTCTGGGCCGGACAGGAAAAGGTGAGATACCTTTGCCAGCCGTCTCCTTTGGTTTTTTCTATCTTTCATAGAAGGACCCAACCACGATCAGAAGCTGATAACCGAATTTACGCCTCCGTAGGCATTATCAGCTGTTGTCTCGTTGTCAGGATCAGGTATCCAACGGTCATCAACCAGGTATTTGTACTGATAGGATCCCTGCCTGAGAGAAATGGTTTTGTGCCACAGCGGTCTACCCTGGGACTCCGTGAAATGGAGGGATTCCGGTACCCACTCATTAAAATCTCCAGCGATCTGCACCATGGCACCCTCAGGCGCTTCCAATTTGAACACCATCTCCCTTTCCACCGGTGACTTCAGCAGTCCTTCAGCTTCCAAGAGCGATCCAATAGTAAAACCTTTCTCCTTCATTTCAGTTTCCTCGTTGAGGATCTCCATGGCCAAATCTTGATAATCGCGGAAGCCAGCGCAGGATTTATTGTATTCGGCTATGGCCTTTCCGCGGCTTGCGGCTTCTCGCAGCGTGGTGCAGGTATTGATAATAGTCTCGAAGCAGTTTTCAGGAAACCTGGCCCTCAACGACTCCACTACACCTTTGCAGAAATTGGTCCTGCGGTCGATGTTCGTGGCCAGAATCTTAACAGAGAGCCGATGATCCACTTTCTCCTCGATTAGCTGGATTGTATCGAGAAGCTTCCCCAGACCGTGGAGAGAAAAGGAACTAGCGTCAACAGGAATGATTGCCTCCTCAGCTGCCACCAGACCATTAAAAGTCAAAAGACCTACGCTGGGAGGACTGTCAATGATGAGATAGTCGTAATCGTCTTCAATGTCCACCAGGCTCTGGGCAAGTTTATACTCCCGCTCGTTTCCACCGGCCATGACTTGCTCGAAAGCGCTCAAGACTACATCGCTCAAGACAAGGTCAAGATTCTCTGCCACTGTCTGGATAGCATCGCTAATCGGTATTTCGCCCAATAAGACCTCATAGATAGTCTTTTCCACCTGGTCACCCTTTGCCCCAAGTCCAAGTCCAGCATGCCCTTGCGGGTCCAGATCAATCAGCAGGACCTTCTTGCCTTCAGCGGCCAGGAAGCGTGCCAAATTTATTGCCGTTGTCGTCTTGCCGCAACCACCTTTTTGATTGACGAGAGCAATTTTTCTCATGGCTCTCCCTCCTTTCTGATTAAGAGCAGGGAAAGAAAACGGACCTCTCCCCTTGGTTGATCCCTTCCTGAAATTATTGAACTTCATACATTTGCCAATAGCTCTACGAATCAGGTCGCCAACCGTTCGAAGTGAAACTTTCTCGGTTAGTATCCTTCTCGCTTGTCTCAGTTTGTCTGCGGGGTAATTCTTGCGTGAAGGGAGTTTTGAGGAATCTGGGGTAGCAGAGGGAAGGTTTGTCTGTTTATCCGGCGTACGAAAAAGGCCACCCCATGTGGACCTCAGTACTTCTGTCCACTTTTGGTGCTGGTGCACCCGAATGCTTTCCCTTAGGCGGCGAAGGGACATGACCATTCCAGGGCGCTTCGGTGGTTTCTATACAATCACCGGCCCAGATAGTTATGGGCCGAACAGCCTTGTCACAATTTCCACATGTTGTGATGAACGAGCATCAGCCTCCTATATCATGTACCACCTGGTGGGACTTAAACCACACTTTATTGGACATGTCAAGTAAATAGACCACG
>CAMYLW010000107.1:10574-13618 GCA_947259475.1 Thermodesulfobacteriota bacterium | reverse complement strand
AGGTATATTGTTTTTTCGTTAGGGACATAAAGCCAAGCCTTCTCTGCATTTATGACAAACTGCTGCTTGGGCTCGCTATAGTCCCAACGGATGGAACGCGGTTTAAGAAAGTAGAGTTTTCCTTTGGCACTTGTCCCGAGGCTTGCAGCGCGAGAGCGGGTTTCTTGGCTAAAATCAGCACGTATAGACCTGGTTTGATCGTATTGCCGCTGAACCTTGGCAACGAGTTCTGATGTGGTGGTCTCTTGGGCGTGAGCCAGCATGTTCAGAGTGAGGAAGGCGATTAAGACGCAAAGCGCAATTAACGGCGAGACAGGAAGTCGGGCGAGACGAGAGGTCGGGCATAAAAAGACGTTAAGTGTGCCTGAATTTTGCTGACTTGTGTATACCACTTCTCGCTCGTCTCACCAGTCTCGCGCAAGCGCTGCGCGCTTATTTCGGTGGCAGGACTTCCCGCGGCTTGCTGCCATCGGTTCCGCTCACCAGACCTTGACGCTCCATCATCTCAATCATACGAGCAGCCCGATTGTATCCCACTCGTAGACGTCTCTGTATCATTGAGATCGAGGCCTGCCGGGTTTCCATGACAAGATTGACCGCATCTTCATACTTCTCATCAATCTCATCCTCGGTGTCCCAATCTTCAGACTTTTCTTTATGATTAAGAATTGTATCATCGTAGTCTGGTTTCCGCTGTTTGCGAAGGAAGTCCGTTATCCGCCTGATCTCCGTTTCTGAGGCGTAGGCACCGTGAATGCGCTGTAACTTTGCGGTTCCTGGAGGCAACATGAGCATGTCGCCAGCCCCAAGCAGCGCCTCCGCCCCGTTTGCATCCAAAATGGTGCGGGAATCAGTCCTGGAAGAAACTTGGAAGGAAATGCGTGCCGAGATATTAGCTTTGATGATGCCGGTAAGGACATCGACCGAAGGCCGCTGAGTGGCGAGAATCAGATGAATACCAGCTGCTCGTGCCATCTGAGCCAGACGGATTATGGACTCTTCCACCTCGCGGGAGGCCACGATCATAAGATCAGCTAATTCATCAATGATGACAATGATATAGGGTAATGGTTGCTCCTCGGCCTCCTCAGACTGCCCCGTTGGTGGAGGAGTTTGCAGCCGTGGCTTACTCTTTTTGGCCTTCAAAACCATCTGGTTGTACCGCTCAATACTGCGGACTCCTTTGAGGCTCAAAAGCTCGTAGCGTCTTTCCATCTCGGCTACCGCCCATTTGAGGCCAATATTGGCCTTCTTGGCATCAGTGACCACAGGATGGAGCAGGTGTGGTATGCCCTCGTAGGCCGTGAGCTCAATGCGTTTCGGGTCGATGAGCAAGAGGCGGACTTCATCGGGGGTGGCCTGATAGAGGAGGCTAATGATAATAGCGTTGAGGCAAACACTTTTTCCCGTGCCAGTGGCACCGGCGATTAGCAGGTGGGGCATTCTGGCAAGATCGGTTACCATCGGTATGCCTGTTGTGTCTTTGCCGAGGGCTAAAAGCAATCGTCCTTTCTTCTTGCTGAAAACAAGGTCATCGACGACATCTCGAATAACCACCGACTGACGACTGACATTGGGGATTTCTATGCCGAGTGTTCCTTTCTGGGGAATTGGCGCTACAATTCGGATGCTTGCTGCTTTCAAGGCTAAGGCCAGGTCGTCGGCCAGACCAACTATTTTACTTATTTTTACACCTGGTGCCGGTTTATATTCATACATAGTGATCACCGGTCCGGGAGAAACCTCGGTAACTTCTCCTGCCACCCCGAAGTCGGCGAGTTTCTTTTCCAGAATCCTGGAGTTCATCAACAGGCTTTCCTGATCCGGAGTGTCGCCCGCTTGGTCGATCGGATCCAGCAGGGCGATATCCGGCAGCCGGAACTCGCCTTCGGCTGCCATGAACTCGAACTGTGCCTGTTTCTGTTCAGGGACCTCTAGCTTCTTCTCTTTTTGGCTCTTAACCACTGGGGCCTTGGTCCCGGTCTTTCTACGCTTCTTCTCTTTCTTAAGGCGCTGATTTTTCAAGTCTTGCAAAGTCTGCCAGAGTTTGGTGAAACCTGCATTCAGGGTCGAAGCGGTGCGGGCGAGGGAAATGGGGGTTGCCAATAGGATGGCCGCGATGGCAACCAACCAGAGCAGGAGGTAGGCACCCGTCGGCTTGAGATAGTATTGCAGATACTTCTTCAGAACCAAACCCAATATGCCGCCGCTTCCTGGCAAGGGCTCGCCCCAGAGCCGAAGTGCGGGCCAATAAAGCGCAGCCAAACCACTCGAGGCAATGACGAGCAGGGTACAGCCGGTGGCGAGTAATAGTGGGCGTGAGATTGCCCGCGGCAGGAAAACTCCCAGGGCTCCAAACAGAAGAAAGGCGGGTAACCAATAGGCGCTTACTCCTACAGCGACTAAAAGGATCGCTGCAAGATTAGCGCCGACAATACCCACAGCATTTTGAACAGGACGTTGGCCACTGGAGGCAGTAAAAAGGGTTGGATCACTGCTATTATAGGTTACCAGGCTGAGCAGTAACAACAACGCCAGTCCAAAAAGGCATAGTGCGGTTATTTCTTTCGCTCTGCGGTCTAGTTTGGGAAACATTGGTTCGTTTGCCTGTTTTGCCTACTTCAGCCTGACTTGAAGTGAGAACCGGATGTTCCTGTTAGCCTTGGAGTCAGACAATTTTTCACCCTTCATACTAGAGGTTCCATTCGGTGTCAACTGTCGCGCAGAGCGCTATGCGAACTTGGCACCAGTTCATTGCTCAATCCGCATTCCGAAACCCCAAATCCCAAGCACCAAATCTCAGGGTTTCAGGTGTCGGGTGTCAGGTGTCAGGGAAGAAAAACAAAAAAGCTGTATTCTGACTCCTGACTCCTTCTTTTTGGTGCCTAGTGTCTAGTGCTTAGTGCCTAGTTCCTTCTGTTCTGTGCGTTATAATTCTACTATGATGGGAAGTATTATCGGGCGACGTTCTAAGACCTTGTTAAAAAACCGCCTGAGTTTCCTGTGTATCTCTTTTCTCACCTGGTCCCAATCAATGGGAGCAC